>DAOWHK010000159.1 GCA_030641465.1 Parachlamydiales bacterium
GCAATTTTCTAAACTTCGTATCATGCAAATGAAAGATATTGCACCTCGCATTTTTCCAGCTGAATTTTATCAACTTAATCACATGCGATCGATTGTCCTCGTGGATGTAGATCAAATGTGGGAAATAGAAGAATGCTTATCCCTTCTTCAATTAATAAATTTTGAGAGCATTTCTTTTTTCTCAAGCGAGATCCAATTCCTTGGAGCCTATGACAAAGAAATGCTCAGATCCCTAAAAACAAATTAATATAGGATTAATATGACGCTACCAACAATTGAAACATTACCAGATGATCCCCTCTTTCATATTTTGGATTTTACGGGAAATCTTCAAAATACAGAACCTGTTTGCAAGAAATGGAATGCAATACAAAAACTCTTTTCTGATTTATAACTTGGACGCAAGCTGGTTCTACGAAGTAGGGCCAGAGTCGCCAAGAGACAACTCAAGAAGAGGGTTAAGTTTTAGATGATCCTCGACTAAACGGGATTGTTTTTCAACAGGTCCATATTATAGTCAAAGCTCGGAGCTGCAAACGACCATCACTACAAAAATTATGGAAGCTACACATCCAGATGAAGATCAAGACGGGGTAAACCTACATATATTTGATAATTTAATACTTTTAAAACAACGGCCCCAGTTTGTAAAAAGTGGCGAGAAATCCAAAAAATTGTCAATCAAAGTCTCCATGTGCGATTGAATCAGGAAATCTCTATCCCATATGATAAAACGGCAACATTTGATCCATTCATCCGCCCGCTAATTCACCTGTTTTTTCAAATACAAGAAGAAAAAGTATGTTTATCCTATGAGCGCTTTAAGAGCGAACTTACTCTTTTCTCCCAAATTCCAGAAGCCAAAGACTATTTGTCGAGCCACGATTACAACCAACTTTCTCATTGGATAGCAGAAAGAAAAGATACTTTGGACTTAAGTTCCCTCCAAAAGCTTCCCCTTCAAATTAAACAATGTCAAAAACTTAGATCGGTTAGACTTAGCAGTAGTCATCTCAAGAGCTTTTTACCAAATTTAGCCAAGCTTCCACTTATCAAAGTAGAGATTGTAATAGATCCTGCTAAGGAAGAAACTTGGCAAAGCGACCTTGAAAACGAGCTGACAAATTTTCCAAAGCTTAAAGTCATTCACATCTTCTCAAACAATCAACTTACCCAGATCTTCTATCCAAGTGACATTCAAACACTTGCAATAAAATCCTGATTAACACTATTACCAAAAGAGTTAATCCGAGCTTTCTTTGTAGACTACTTTATTAAAATAATTAGCACTATAGTATTTTTTGTTAGAATTATGGTATAATTAAAGTAATTAACTTAATAATTATTAGTTTTGAGTTAAACTGCTTATTTAATCTTTTATTACAGTAGCGATGAGCACACAAATTTGACGACTTCGATCGATTCGAAGCATTATTAAAAATACTAAAAAATACAGGAAGTTAATATGGCAACATCGATAGATTCTCTTTCAGGAGATCCACTTGAAATTATTTTATCCCACGTTGGAGAGCCTCAAAATACAGCCCCTGTTTGCAAAGAATGGAGTGATACGCAAAATGCTGTCAACTTAAGCCTCTTTCGACAAATTCAGCAATTTCATATGGAGCATCACGCCTGTCTTCCAAGAGTCTACGAGACCCTCTCCGAACAACCAAATTCTTTAGAAGCAATAAAAATTTTCAAAATTCTCAAGAAGCAGTTTCCAGCTCTAGTGCCAAACGTTTCTTTAATAAGTCATCAAAGCTGTAGTAGAGAAATGGAAATAGCGTCTCGCCTCCGTTTTTTTAATCAATTACCTGGAGGAACAGAATTTATTAACTCTCCTGAATATGCATTATTATCAAGGGAAGACAAAGCCAACCTCCTTAATAACGTCTTATTAGAAGTATCAAAGGAACATTTGAATTTTCAAGTATGCTCATGGATACCTCCTGAAATCGCAAATATAACAACTCTTAAGGGAATAACAGTATCGATAGATCACAAGCAAAATATAGACTTTCTATCAAAAACTCCATTAGAAAATCTAGAGCGTATTTCACTTCTTCATTCGACTGGTAAACAATGCTCTAGGGAGGACTTTTTTCTTGCAGCCCATATCCTCACTGAAAAACATCCCTTTGTCCACATCAACGGATTGATTGGTTCGGTTGATCAAATGATGACACTTCAAGTACATCGAGCTCATATTATCCTGGAACAAATACGTATTGCTAAGGAAACGGAAAAAAATGCGTTAGTTACTACGTATGATAACCTATCTGTAGAAGAGCGTTACTTTTGTATCTATCTAATAGCAAGGCAAGCGCATTTCGAAGGAGAAACGCCAGAAATACCTCCCAAGGAAAAACAAAAGTATACTATGCTAGACAATTGGGAACGTTTTACATTCGCTCTTCATGAAGTACTTAATAATCAAACAAAACGCGAAGCCTTACCACCGAAGCTACAAGAAATCATTAACTCCATTATTAGCAGCTGCAGTTGGGAGGACTATGTTTCTCATATCCAGATATGTGAAAATTATTTAGCTATGACTCCTGCTTTGCAATTGGCCGTATCTAAAATGATTGATCCGAACCCTTTACTAACAGACCTTATGGCTCATATTCCAGCTTTTTTTGAAGCAGTAAAAAGCGTACAAGCAATAGTCGATTGCTATAATACTCTAGGCCAAGAGGGAAAATCTACGATCCATGGAAAAATCTGGAATGCTGCTGGAAGGCCACTTAATGGAGATCCCGACTGGGGCAACACCCATAGATTTGACGATTTAATGCTGCTCGTGCGCTTAATGAAGGATTAATAACGAGCTCTTGGCATAAGCCCTTTTTCCCAAAGAGATGTATAATCTTGACTTCCTATGATCAAGTGGTCATCTAAGGGGATCCCTAAAAGGTCCCCTGTATCTTGCAAAATTTTTGTTAGCTTGAGATCTGCATTTGACGGGGTTGCATCGCCACTTGGATGATTGTGCGCGATGATAATGCTATAGGCGCTTTTTTTGATAGCTACAGAAAAAACTTCTCGCGGATGCACGATCATTGATGTAAGAGTCCCAATGCATAGGACTTCATGATGAAATACATCCCCTTTTACATTTCTTAGAAGAATTGCTAGCATCTCTTTCGATTGTTGTTCAAAAAGCTGCTCGATTAATATATAGGCATCTTTATGGGAAAAAAGAGGGTATTTTGCTCGCCCTGGAAGTTGACTCTCTTTACTTGAAAGCTCAAAAACAGCTCTAAGCTGAATAGCTTTTGCTGAGCCAATTCCTTTTATTTGCAATAGATCGTTGACACTTGCTCGTTTTAAGTTTTGCAAAGTTCCAAAATGTGCTAAAAGCTCTTCAGCAAGGCTCAGCACGGATTTTCCTTTTGTGCCACTGCCAAGAATTAGCGCTAAAAGCTCAAGAAGAGAGAGAGCTGCAGGTCCATGTTTTAAAAACCGCTCACGCGGCCTTTCACTCAGGGGGATTTTCATCGATAAATTGCGCTACTTTGTATTCTAAATGGGTTGGGATCTCCACTTTTAGAAGTATATCATTTCCCTCATACTCTGTTTCTAATACTTTTCCATCTTGCATAAGCTCTGTCACAAGTGCGTAGTGCTCTTGAGGTATGCGAAGATGGGTGATCATGCGGAGTTTTTGCACTTCCGCTTGCATGAGCTCTAGAAGCTGATCAAAACCCTCATGCGTTTCTGCAGAAATTGCAACGGTTTTTGGATATTTTATCCGAAATTGGCTAACTATTGCCTCATTCTCCACGAGGTCTATTTTATTTAAGACGGTGATTATCGGTCTTTTTTCTGCTTTTAATTCTCGAAGCACATCATAGGTGGCTTCTGCGTGCTCAACTGCCATTTTGTGATTTACATCGACAAGATGGATCAAAATATCTGTATAAAGAGCTTCTTCGAGTGTACTTTTAAAAGCTTCTACAAGGGTATGGGGAAGTTTACGCACAAAACCAACTGTATCAATCAGTAGGATTTTTTGATGGTTGGGAAGAGAAAATTTTCGAGCGGTCGTATCGAGCGTTGCAAAGAGTTTATCTTCAACAAGTACGTCAGCACTTGTTAGCGCATTAAGAAGCGTTGATTTGCCAACGTTTGTGTAACCTATGATTGCAAACGTCGGAATGCCACTTCTAAGTCTTGCTTTTCTCTGCATCATTCGATGCTTATGAACTTCTTTGATCTCATTTTGTAATCCGCTAATTTTTTTTCGAAGAAGGCGCCTATCAATCTCGATTTGTTTCTCTCCCTCTCCTTTAAGGTATCCCTTTCCCCCTGTTCTCTGGCGAGATAGGTGGGTCCAGAGCCTTTTTAGTCTCGGAAATTGATAGCGAGATTTTGCGAGTTCAATTTGTATTTTTGCTTCATTCGTTTCGGCCCTTTTTGCAAAAACTTCAATAATTAGTTCTGTGCGATCGATAAAAGGTTTTTTAAACGCTGTTTCTAAATTCTTCTGCTGATTCGGAGAGATTTCATCATCAAAAATAATTACATCCGCTGATAACTCTTTGGCAAGTTCTACAAGCTCTTTAATCTTTCCAGATCCAAGATAGGCCTTGGCATCAATTTTTTTTAAGGGACAAGAAATTTTACCTACGGTTTCAAAACCATAAGTGCTTGCTAAATCTTCTAGTTCATCAAGATGCTCCCTGCAAATTTCTAAATCTCTTGTTTGAAAATATGCACCAACTAATAGCACTGTTTTCAAATCTTTGATTTCGTATTTTACATCTTGATAGAGTTTTTCTTCGGGATCTTTCATAGAATTATTTCTAACCCATCGTAGCTAAGTTGCATCGCACCTGGAAGTTTTTGGTTTGTTTTTTCATGATCAAGATCATGCGCAATGTGGGTAAAAAAAGTCTTTTCTGCACCCACTTTTTTTGCAAAATTAATCGCTTCTTCTAGACTAAAATGTACTGGAGATTTTGTCCACCGAAGAGCGCTAAGCACGAGAATTTTTGTTCCTTCAAGAGCCTTGATGACATCATCTGAATACTCTTGAATATCAGTGACATAAGAAAAAGCCCCTACTCTAAATCCAGTAACTTTCATCCCTGCCTGCTTGTAGCTAAGATATTTTATAGGTAATCCACAAAACTCCATTTCCCCAAAGTCTTTTGGCAAAATATTAAATTGCAATTTTGCAGAGTGCATCTCATCTTCTTTAGGACTAAAAAAGTAGTGATAGCGCAGCTTTAAGTCCTCTAGGGTCTCTTTTGAAACCAAACAAGGAAGGGCTTTTTTTTGGCGATAGTAATAAATGCGCAGCTCATCGAGACCTGCAATATGGTCATAATGGGTGTGAGTCAGCATTACTCCATCGAGGTGGTCGATATCATTTTTTAGCGCCTGTGTATGAAAATCAGGTCCAACATCAATAAGGATTTTTTTTCCATTAACTTGCAAAAGTCCTGATGGCCGAGTCCTCTTATTTTTTATATCTTTTGAGTGGCATACTTCGCATTTGCAGCCAATGACGGGAACGCCCATCGACCCACCTGATCCTAAAAAACGAAAGCGATAAGTCATTTATTGCACCGATTTTGTTATTAGCTCCGCTAACACTTTTCCAAGCAAAGCATGGTAGAGTAGCCCTCTTGACCCCATTGCTGTAATTGCATAGTGCTTAGGACCAATTTGATCGATAATGGGATGATAATTTTTTAATGAAACAACCCTAATCCCACTGTGACAACTTACCACGTCTAAATTTAAGCAACGAGGAAAATATGTTTTCGCCTGAGGAAAAATTTTCTCTTTTGCGATCTTTTCCTCCGGCTTGCAAGATGCAAAATCATGCTCATAAGTGGAACCTAAATAGAAATAGTTTGGATCCGGACTGATTGCAACATGTCCTTTTGCAACAGTGCTATGATTTATTATCGGCAAATCCTCTGGTTTTTTACAGTAAAGAGACTGCCCCTTTACAAATTTCAAAGAAAGATCCTTTCCCTCTTCAAAATCTTTGATCGCTCCCCCAACAGCAAAGAGGACTTTATCATATTCCAAAAGCTCCCTTGAGTGGGAAATTTTTGCCTGAATAAGTTTTGCACCTAAATTCTTGCAAGCTCTCCATAGGCCCTCTAAATAGAGTGCTGGAAAAACAGTCTCTGCAGATTCTATGAAAATGCGGGGCTGCTCAAAAGGAAAATAAAAGTTGTAGTCTGAAATATTTAACGATTTGACATCATCAAATCGGTTAGGATGATCTTTCCAACTTATGCACTGCTTTGCATTTGCGGAAACATGGATGATTCCAGGCTTTGAAACTGGCTTGCCTAAAGCTTTACTTGCAACAGCTAAAAGTTTCTTTGTCTCTAAAAGACCCTCACGCGCTCTAAAGCTTAATCTTCCATGCTCTCCAAAATAGGGATTGAGAAGTCCAGAAGATACGCCTGATGCGCCACCTCCGATTTTGCTTGCTTCAAAAATAGTAACGTCATGAGCATGTTGCTGTAATAGATGGTAACACGCTCCTAAGCCGCTAAATCCTGCACCGATAATAGCAATTTTCTCACCTGGTTCAATTCGTAAATCAACATTTTGAAGTACGTCTAAATCACCAAATGATTTTACAACGCTATTGACTTCTAAAGCCTCACCACCCATTTGACGCTTTGCTTTAAACACAATGCTTGGGTCACGGCGAGATGATGGTTTAATGTCTTCAATAACAAGCTTATCAAGCTGTTTCTGACGTGATGTTGCCTGTTTTGCTTTTGATGCATTAGCAGAGAA
>DAOWHK010000216.1 GCA_030641465.1 Parachlamydiales bacterium
ACCTGCCTTTTCCTGATTCAATTTCCCAAGAAAACACCCCCTCCCCAAGCTTTTTTGCAATCGTGTCTATCTGCATTTCCTTGTCTCGTGATTTACTAATATCTTTTCCAAGATGTAGATAAAAAGCATACGCTTTGTTTTTTTCTAAAGCAGCAATACATTTGGCAAAAGAAATATCACTATTTATGATCACACCATCTGTTGCTAAAGCCACATACTTTGCGCAGCCTCCCTGTTTAAAAATTGTGTTCATTATGAGAGATTTATAAATTGGACCTTGAGAGAGATTTTGCTTAATAAAGGTCACATACGTGAAATTTTTTTTCAAACCCTCGTAATTTTCATGACTTTCTCCATTTTCTACATAAATTACCTTAATACTTTTGATCCCATGAGCAAATCTAGCAACAGAATCTAAGCAAACATGGAGCTGATGCGGGTGGTTATTAGAAAAAATCAAGAGATCAGTTTCTAAAGAAATTTCCTCAAAAAAAGGTTCTTCCACTTCACAGATCGAGCCAGCCGGGGGGGCTAGAGCACCAGCGAATTGCTCACAAAAGGCCGCTAAAGTTAAAGTTTCCATTTCCTCTTTTGCCGGTTTTTGATAATGCACATAAAGAACTTCAGGAATAAAACGAACATTGTTTTTTGCAAGCTCGACCATTGGAATCATAAGTTTACTTTCATCCTGCATTGATAAAAGATAGTCCTTTTTTACATCCTCTTGCAGTTGTATCTGCTTAAAAAGTCCAGCATAATATGTTTTTAAGTGCGACATCAAAAAGGGCGCTCTTTGCACTTTTTTCTTAACCGCAGCCCGCCTTGGCTGCGGCATCGCCCCCCCCTTTTTATAAGAGGGATATTCTAAATACTGACCATAAGTTAGCCACACATCTTGATGCTGATAGGCTTTATTTAGCCTAGTAAGTACGTAGTCATGAGAGAGCCAGTCCCCTGCATTTAAATGCACAATAACATCATCATCATTGCACTCTTGAATTGCAGAATAATACGTCTCACAAAATGTTTCCTTTGAGCTTTGCTGAGCAATCGTTACCTTGTCTTTTTTTTCGTGAGATGCAATAAATTTTTTTGCAATCTTTACGCCATCAATAGAAGAGTCATCATCAATATAAACGACTCTATACTGAGTATACTCTTGGCTAAGAGTAGATTTTAACGATTGCTCAAGTAAATCCTCTGAATTGCTCCCCACAATTACAATAACAAATCGTTTATCTTCTTTAATAAAATTATCGGGATTTACAAAGGAATCATGATGGTAATTAAGCTCAACGTGTTTTTTTGCGCGTATGACTCTAAATTGTTTAAAAAGAAAAACAGGGAGGGTTAATATAATTAAAAAAAGAAAAACCGAATGAATAAGACTACTTTTTCTTTGCATCAATAAACACCTATTATAGATCCCAAAATATCACTTATACACAAACCTAGGGGACGTTGTATAGTGCTTTCTTTAAATAGGCTTCTTCAATTTGACACCAACGCATGGAACTGCTCTTTTTTCTTTCGAGATATTCTCCTAAATCCTTAACTTTTGCAATCTCCTGTATTTCAAGGTCCGTTAAATGAAGCGTTAAGGCTAAATTTTTCGTAGTGCTTTTCGATAATTTTCTTAAACACTTTCGGAGAATGCATCGATCATACCACAACTTCCCCCCTTTAAAAATCAAAAAAAGGATCAGAGGAATACACGAAAGGAATGTAAAGAATGCCAATACAAGAAATATGTAAGGATCTAGCCTACTTCGAAAAAGTGGCCCAAATATTGCCCTTAATTTATTTTTTGATGTCATGTACGCAAAAATTTCTTCATATATTGGCTCTTCAAATGCAACCCTTGCCACATGCACTGCCTCATGAGAGAGAATTTCCTTTTTTAATTTTGTGTTTTTATTTTTGATTTGTATCAAAGAGAATTTAATCCCTTCTTCATTTTCCAAAATCCAAGTGGATGCGGCATGCCAAAGAGGAAGCTTTTTTTTGGAATAGAAAAGGGGGATCTTGCTCATAGAAAAGCTAAAGGGAAAAGGAGATTGATCTTCAAAAAGGATTGGAGCTGTAAATTCCCTCATATTTTCCTTTAAAAATTGAGAGGCATGGCTCTTAACTTCTTTTGCAGTGACTAATCTTTCGGAAAATGTATTACTGTCTTCTGAGGGTCCAACAATAAAACCCTCACTTGCAAGAAGAGCAAGGTCAGATATCATGCAGTTTTGCTTAACTCTCTAAAACGCTTAATAAAACAAAGCACAAGAATAATATTTAATAGTAATAAAGCGGAGCTAAAAGTCATTTGTTGATTTGTTCTTTTAATTATTTCCCTAAGTTTTTTTCGGATCTGCAGATTCTCTTTAGTTTCATTTTCAAACCAAGTAGATGCATAATAGTGATGAGCGTAATATCCAAAATTATCGTGAATTCTGTTTAAATACCCTGCTGGTAATACGATATTATTATATGTTCCTTGATGCATTCCAAGTTTTACCGCATCGTCAAAGGAAGAAAACGAGCGGTATCCTACTCGATAAACAAGGGACTCTTTATCATCTCCTGGAAAAGCTTTTCCCATCCTATCCCAACGATCTTTAACAAGTTGATGGCAAATTTTAACTATAGGATGATTCGGACAAGCTCCGATAAGATTGTTACATACTAATACTGAAGAACTCAGAAGTGGCTCATGTAGGGGTTCTATACCAGAGAAAAAATCAAAATTACGACTGAATTGATCAAACGATTGAAAGCACTTTACATCATGGTCTACATATATTCCTCCCTCATGAAATAAAATTTCATAGCGGAGTACGTCAGATTTTTCTGCATAATTTTTTGAATCTAGATATTCTTCATAAAGATTCGTAAAATGGGATTTATCGACAACAACAACTTCCATATTTGGGTGAGGGGCCTCTTTTTTTTGATCTGTCCAAAATTTGATCTTCCAATCAGGATGATGCAAAATCCAGGAATTGATATTATCAATAGACTTCATAGGGAATGACTCTGGACCGAGCCAGATAAAGTGAATGATTTTTGGAATGCGCTGCTTATTTGAAACTTCCCATAAATATTTTTTGTTAGCTTCATAAATCGATTGATAATAAGTAAAGTTTTTCTGATCTTCTATTGTTTGAACAAATTTTGCCGCATTAAAATCGAATCCCATCAATTTCTTAAAATCATCTGTGTAGGGAAGTTCTTTCTTCTTTAAGCAAGAAACACAAACAAGGGGAATCAAAAGAAAGAAGAGTGTAGCTTTAATTAATAATTTCATCTGTTTTTTTTGTATAATTCCTAGTTATAAAGAGCATAAAAAAACAAAAGAAAACCAATCCAATTGATACGAATTCCATTTTTTTAATTACAACCCCTTTCTTTTTTAACTTATTTAGTTTGCTTTTTACATATATTGTTTGTTTATCTTCTCCAAGATCATTCCAAGCATGGGCATAAAAATGCTTAGAATAGAAATTTGGTAGGGATGCTTGTGCATAAAAATAGCTCGCTGGAAATACAATGTCGGTATTTCCTGCAAGATCAAGATTAGACTCTAGAGATTGAGTGAGTGCAATATACGTTCTATGCATCACTTTTTCTACTTGAGAAAGGTCGTCCTCTCCTGAAAATTGATCCTCAACCCTATCCCAATTCTCTTTAATAGCTTTCATACTCCCTTGAAGAGCCGGATGATTTGGCCTTGATCCAATAATTCCAATGCCTGCTGTCACCGTGTAACCCGCAATGCGATAATGAGGAAGCTCTAAACAACTGTAAAAGTCATAGGCTCCATGAAGTTGATGAAAGGGTTTTATGCAATTGGCATCATGATCGGTGTAGACGCCCCCATACTTATTTAGGAGCTCATATCTTAAAACGTCTGATTTCTCCCCCCAATTTGCTGAAAGGTGATAATATTTTTCAAGAAGTTGAAATTCAAAATCTTTTACAAATTTTGTCACCATTCCCTTGCAAGGTGCAGGGCGATCTCCATCTGTCCAATAATAAAAAGTCCAGTCTGGGTGATGTGCCATCCAGCTTCTAATATGTTTAACCGATTCTGCTGGAAAATTTTTAGGACCGAGCCAAATTAAATGCACAATTTTGGGGATTTTGAATGAGGGATG
>DAOWHK010000141.1 GCA_030641465.1 Parachlamydiales bacterium
AGTAAAGGCTTTGTTTGTAGCCAGGAGTCTTTTTCAATAAGAAGGGTCTTTTTAGATTTGTCTGGATGTTTTGAAGCGTAAATTTCAAAGGCAACATCTGGGTGTGTTAATGCGTCATTGATACTATTTTGCAAGGCTTTTTGGAATTTTTCTTGAAGTGTTGGATCTTTTTTTAGAGTCTCTTCACGGGCGATAAAAATGAGCTCTGGATAATTTGGAACCCCAAAATCTTTTAGTTTAAATATTGACGTTTCAATCCCAAGATGTTTTAGCTGGATGGGTTCAATATTCCAAAATACACCTGAAACAACATCCACCCAATCGGTAATGAGCGCGGTGTTTAGATCAAATAAAACTTTTTTAATATGGAAAGACAGCCCTTCACGAGTTTGAAAAATTTCTAGATAGCGCTCTGTTAATCCCCCAGGTGCAAGTCCAAGAATTTTTCCATCCAGATCTTGTGGAGTACTTAGGCCTCTATCTTTTCGAAATACAAATGCCTGAAGAGGCTCCTTTATTAAGGTACCGATAATCCTTAGATCTGGATATTTCGTCATATGACGCAGTGTTTGCGGCAGGTAGTAGATTGCAATATCTGCATTATTAGACATCAGGTTTACAAAAGTCTTGGGAGCCTCATCTGATTTGATAATCCTAAGATCTATTCCCTCTTCGCGAAAATAGCCTTTCTCTATCCCGGAAAATAAGGGGATGTGATTGGCATTTGGCCACCAATCAAGAAGAAGCGTTGTTTCCGCATAGGCAGAAATTGTAACAAGAAGAAAGAGCATTACCTTAAGCAATTTCATAGTTTTTCCTCAGAAAGATTTTTTCTAGAATAATGATAAATCCGTAAAAAGAAAACGTAAGAATCAAAAGGCAGATTAACGCTCCAAAAAGCCCTTCCATATCAATATTGCGTCTATGCTCATTTAATAACACTCCAAGTCCTTTTTGAGCGCCCGAAAGCTCTCCAGCAATAGCTCCAACACCCGCTGTTACTGCTGAAATGCGAAGTCCTGCAAAAATTAAGGGAAGAGCGCTTGGAATTTTCAGCTTGATAAAAATTTGCAGAGGACTTGCTCCATTTAAAGTAAAATATTCGACTAAGGGCTTTGGAGTTGAGCTCATCCCTTTTAATATAGTAATCGTTAAAGGAAACACAATCATGAGTGTAGTAGGGATCACTCTTGCAGTATAGGACCAACCAAACCAAAGAATCATAAGTGGAGCTAAAGAAAACATCGGCAAGCATTTCATTAAAATAAAAAATGGTTGCATCATCGATTTTAATATTCGTTTCTCAGACATCCCCCATCCAAGTGGAAAAGCGATGATAATTGCAAACAAAAATCCACCAAGCATTTCTAATAATGTTGCACTAGAGTGATATAGAAACCGATCGTAGTTTTCAAAAAGTCTTTGCCCTATCATGCTTGGCGATGGCAAAAAAGTAGAAGTTGGCACGAAAAATTGCCAAATAAGAATAAAAAAGAGAATGGGTGCTAAAGCAAGTATGCAATTTTTCCTCATTATGTTAACCGATGCTGTGGGGATTTATAATAAGATTGTAATTGCATATCATTTACGTCTTTTCTTGGTCCTATTAAAGTGCCATCTACAATGAAATACATCGAGTCTGCAAGGGCTTTTGCCTCATGCAGATCATGAGTGATTAGCAAAATTGTTAATCCATGATCTTTTTTTAGTTTTTTTAGCAACGCATAAAATTCTTGCTTTGCAAAATAATCAAGAGAGGAAAAAGGTTCGTCCAGAAGAAGGAATGATCTTTGTTGAATGAGCGCTCTTGCTAGTGCCACGCGCTGCTTCATGCCTCCTGAAAGCTCATGAGGATAAGCTTTCTCATGCCCTGTAAGGCCTACTTGATCAATGATATAAAGTGCTAATTCCTTTCTAGAGGCTTTAGAACTAATTTCTGTCGGAAGTAAAATATTTGCTAAAATTGTTCTCCATGGAAGAAGTGTATTTTCCTGACTAAGATAGGAGAGGTTTTGCTCTTCTAATACTAAACGCCCCTTTTCTAACATCTCAAGGCCTACAATCAAACGAAATAGGGTTGTTTTACCACAGCCAGAAGGACCAAGAATAGCACAAAAATCTCCCACATTCAAAGTGAGAGATACATTTTTTAGAATCTCTTTTTTCCCATAGGAAAAAGAAAGGTTTTCAATTGAAAGCATCATAAAAAATTATTGAGGGATAAGACGAGAATAAAAAATATTTTCGACATCCCCACGCTGGCATGATCCAGATCGGGTTATACGGGTAATCTCTCAGCAGCAAAAGCCACACCCCGTGTCAATAAAGTTAAGGAAGCTCTGATTAACTCCGAAATTTCAACTTTAGATGGATTTTTGAAAAAAAATTATTTTTGGAGCAACAAGCTAACT
>DAOWHK010000151.1 GCA_030641465.1 Parachlamydiales bacterium
GGGGTAATTCTGTTAGCTGATTTCCACTGAGATCTAAGATCTGTAAATTCGCAAGTTGAACGATTTCTGGGGGTAAATACCGAAGGTTTTTATTGCCTAAGTTTAAGGTTTGAGTACCTCGTGCTGCTGGGTTCGCGTCAATCCAAGTGCTAACCCGCGCTCTAATATCAACTGAAGATAGACCTCTAAAATCCTGTTGAGCCACATGGACTCTGCCACCAGGCAGCTCTCGCCAGAATGTTAAAGTGTCTTTAATTTTGATTGCCTCTTCAAATCGTTCGAGTGAGGCGATCGGAAAGTGAACCGCTGTATCTTTAGGGACTTGCTGAAATATATCATGATAAATCGCTTTAACGGCCTCTAAATTAATATCAGGAGGAATTGGTTGTCCTGGATGTAGATGCTGCCAGATTTGCCGTAATTCACTCTTTGTTACTTGATCTGTTTGTGCGTTAATGTTCTTAGATACCAAGGAGTTTATTGCTGGATTTCCTGCGTAGGTAAGAACCCGCTGTAGTAACTCAGGAGGAAGGAGTGTTAAAGAATTAATTGAAGCAGCCATTTTATTATCCTTTTTATTTTTAATAATTCAATTATAGCAAATAAAACAATTAATTTAAATACTTTTGCTAATTAACTTAGCTAAGATACGCAGTACATACTTGCAGTAGCTTTCTGACAAGCATGCGTCTGAATATAAGCGACTTGCGAAATTTAATAACTCTTTTAATACGAATTGCGATATTTTCGATTAGAAATTAACGTAACCAGTTAATTTTTCTTATTGGACCAGCAAACACTCAAAAAAACGGGCATACCCTATAAAAAAATTTGCAATTTTTTACCTTTCTTTTGAGCGAAAGCTTCTTCTAAAATCCATCTAAAGTTAAAATTTCGGAGTTAATCAATGCTTCTTTAAGGAATCACTGAATTATCCTATGAATTTTCTTCTGTGTCAGCTAACCAGTTTTTAGGCTCTCTTGCATCAATTCTGGGAGAATTTGTTGCAGATCACCCTCTAAAAAAAAGTCTTCACTTCCTAAATAGGAAGGTTTGATTAGATCTATAGAAATGATTTTCCCATTTGAATGGTGCTTTTTGTACCATCCAAGAAATCCTTTATCGTCAAAGCTAAGGCCAATGCAGATAATATAGTCAACTTCTTGGATATCTTTTGGATCCACTTGTTTTGCTAAGTAATCACTAGAGATGCGGTAGGGGGTGATTCCAGATTTTTCATGAAGATTATCGAGATTTTCAGTAAGAAGTTTTGTTTGCTTGTTTTCTAAAAGTTTTACGAGGGCAAAGTGGGCTGGAGTTGGGGCTGATTCAAAGCAAGATTTGTGAAAAGATCTGATGCTTAAGCTAAGTTTTTCAGGCTGAGCAAGAATCCGATCAAGGGATTTTACAAAGCCCTCTCTTGCACCAAGCTCCATTAATTGAATGAGATCGTTCATTGTAGGTACGCCCGCAGCGTTCGAGATGCCAGCTCCAGTATAAAAAAGGGTGACCTTGGTTTCAAAAATATTTTTTAATTCAGGGACCGTTATTTTTTTTGGGTTTTGCTTTTCTAAAATGCGTCTTTTTTCTGCGGTATAACTGTAATCTATGGAATGTTTCCATGTGCGTTCATCATAGATCTTGTTGATAGCTAACTTTCCAAGAGCGTTATATCTATAAGTATGAATGAAGCGGCTATTATCTTTGATAAAGAGTTTCTTTGTTTTTCTTGAGAGGCATTTTGGCAGTTTTTCTTGAAAAATCACTTCATAGTAAATGTCATGGGGAGAGGTTTTGAAGCGAAAGTGCTGTTTGTCCCCAAGACAAAATATCATGTCTAAACTGTTTTCTTTTGGAGTCTCTTTAGAGAGCGGAGATAAAAAAAGCTCTTTTGCTGTGATTTCATAACTACATAATTTAATGCTTAAAATTAAGCAAAGAAAGACTAATTTTAGATTTCGCATGTCAAGTTTGTAGTTAAAGAAAAGTCGAAATAGATAATTGCCCAGAAGAGGACTCGAACCTCCACACCTTACGGCACCAGAACCTAAATCTGGCGTGTCTACCAATTCCACCATCTGGGCAAGACACTAAAGTTTACTAAAAGGTTGCTCTTTTAGTCAAGAATCAATCCTTATTTTCTGTTTGATATACTGGATAGACCTCAAGGCCTGTTTCGCGAATTGTAAAAATCAGGTTTGCAATAGACTCCCAAGTTGCGTTTTTATCGATATGAAGGAGTACTTTTTCTATATTCGACTCTTTGGAAAAAAGCTTGGGAAAATCTTTTGGAGAAAAAAGAATATTTCCTCCTTTGCCATCTTGCCATGTGCATCTCCCATCTAGTGTCATGGAAAGAGTAATTGCTTTTGTTTCTTTAGATTCTACAAGTTGAGTTTTTGATGTGGATTCTTTCCTTGTCAAAAGATTAATTGTTTGGTCATGGGAGGCGTTTTTTGTAATGGCAAGCGTTGCAAAAACCACGATGACAATAAAGAGGAAATCGACAAGAGGGGCAAAATTAATCACAGCTTTTGCATTCAACTTATCTTCAGGAATGATGCTCATATTTACTCATTTGAGGTGAAATTTCAAACTCTAGGAAAGAGGTGAGTTCTTCTGCCTTTTTTTCTACATTTCTTAATCCATAAATCAAGCGATGCTTTAGAAGTGTTTGGAGAAGCATCGATAGAATGGCAACAATTAGCCCTGCGACAGTTGTTCCGACAGAGATTCCAAGGCCGTCAAAAAGGACAGAAATACTTGCCA
>DAOWHK010000214.1 GCA_030641465.1 Parachlamydiales bacterium
TCTATTCTATCAGCCCCTGAATCAAATGCCACAATATGCGTACCAAAAGTGGTGCCACTTCGAACACTTGAGAATGGATGATTTTTTAATTTATCTGCGTGCTGCTTGGTAATTTGAGTGAGCTCTCTTGCAGTTCCAGAAGGTTTGTCTCGTTTTTCTCTGTGATGATATTCTTCTCCAAAAACAGCATAATCCTCAAAAGGATTGAAAAGAGCACAAGTCTTTTTTAAACACTCTTTAAATAAGTGCACGCCTATGGAAAAATTTGCACCATAGAGCAGCCCAATACCGGCACTATTAGCAATTTCAACTGCTTTATTGAAATCTTGGTACCAACCCGTAGTACCTACCACAATATTTTTTTTTAGTTTTGCGCATCTTTGAATATTCTCAATAACACTTGTGGGTTTTGTAAATTCAATACAAACATCAGCCTCTTCAAGCTTATTTGTTAAGAAAATTCCACGCAATGGGGCAATTTCTTGAATCGTTTGCCCCATTTTTCCAAGACCAATCAACGCAATTTTCATATTTACGCTTTTGCAGGCTCTTCTTTCTTAAGGTACACTTTAAGCATTTTTTGATCTTCTACAGGGCGATCTCTAAAATCCTTTTTAATATTTTCAATTTTTTGAACTACATCATATCCTTTAATGACTTCTCCAAAAATTGTGTGCTTACGATGAAGCCAAGGTGTTTCTGCAGTTGTGATAAAAAATTGACTTCCATTGGTGTTGGGCCCGCTATTTGCCATTGCAAGTACTCCGGGTTTATCAAACTTTGCGCTCGCACTAAATTCATCTTGAAATGCTTTTCCCCAAATCGATTCTCCCCCAGCGCCAGTTCCCGTAGGATCTCCACCTTGAAGCATAAAATCCTTAATCACTCGGTGAAAAACCAATCCATTATAGTATCCCTTTTCAACAAGTTTCACAAAATTTTCACACGCTTTTGGTGCAACTTCTGGCTTAAGTTGAATTTCAATTGTTCCTTGCGTTGTTTCAAAAACGACAACTTGTGACTTCATTTCTTTACCCTCTAACTTTAGACATTGTGAAAAGCACATCAATAAAGTAAAAACAAGTGGCATAAACTTTTTCATTGATCTCACTATATAACCCTCCTTTTCAAAAAATAAATTTACAAATAATTACAGCGGAATAAAAAAAATATTTTTTTTATTCCCTTCGATTTAAACCTCTGCTATAGAAAATAGAAAAGCTTTTGGAGGTCTAATCATATGATTGACTTAAATAAAATTAAATACCTTTTATTGATCTTACCGATTTTTTTCATGCATTCCCTTGGTTTGGCATCAACCGAAACATTTGTATATGACAAGGATATCGAGGGAAAACACACAAAAACAACAATCACAATCGATAAGCAAAACGATCAATTGATCGTTGAAGGAAAACATGCAAATTCAACAACAATGATTGAATACACGCTTCACTACACCCTAGAAAAAATCCATTCTAAAACAACGAAAGAGAATGAATATCTCTTTATCCTAGAAGGAGATTACCTTAAATTGAAAAAAATTTATGACGGACATTTCGCTGAAAGAGAATATGACATGAGGGGAACACCTTGGATACAAGACTTTGATTTTGGACTTAAACCCTTTTTAATGTCTTCTCTTCGAAAGTATAAGTTCTCTATTATTAATCCCTATAATCTCACCTTGTCCAATATGATTGCAATTAAGCAAGAAATCGAATCAATAACCGTAAATAACAAGGAATTTCTTGCTCAAAAAATTAAAGTCACATTACAGGGCTATAAGCAAATGTTCTGGAGTGCTGAAATTTGGTATGATACAAAAACGGACATGCTTTTAATTTACAAAGCTAATGAGGGGCCAAATACTCCGACCATGATTAAGTCCCTGTTATATGCGCATTAGTTTGTTCATGCACCATCGTCGCTAAGGCCTCTATCCACAAAGGGTCCTCATTTAAGCTTTCCACAAAATCTAAGGAAATTCCCCCGTCCTTGAGAAAGGCCTCTTTATATTCTATTCCAATTTCATGGATAGTCTCAATACAATCTGCTACAAACGATGGGCAAAAAACAAGAATTTTTTGACATCCTTTTCTTCTTAATGTTTGCAAAGTATTTTCTGTTGAGGGCTCTATCCAGGGATCTTTTCCAAGCTTTGATTGAAAACAAATGGTATAATGCTCTTTTGGAATATTGAATTTTTCAATTATTTTATTCGCATTTGCGTGGCACTGTGCAGAGTAACAGCGCGCATTTTTCCAAGAAATTTTTTCGCAGCAATTAGTTTGCACAAAGCAGCAGTGATTTTGATCACTTTTTATTAAATGTCTTTTTGGAAGTCCATGAAAACTAAAAAGTATATGGTCATAATCAGAAAATTGATAACGACGAGCTTTCTCAGCTAAGGCATGAATATAGCTTGGATGCGTTGCAAACTGGTCTAAAATGGAAATTTCAGGAATATATCTCCACGATTTTAATACATCAAAGACCTTACCTAAAATTGAACCTGTTGTGGCATCAGCATATTGAGGAAATAGAGGAATGACCACAATTTTTTTGCAGCTTTTAAGTTTTTTCATAGCCCTTTTTATGGACGGCTCTTGATAGCGCATTCCAAGTTCTACCTGAAACCGATTTCCGAGGCTAAGACTTAATGCCTTTGCAACTCTATTTCCATAATAAAGTAAGGGAGACCCAACACCCGTCCAAATCAAAGAATAGTTTTTTGCAGATTCTTTATATTTTTTGGGGACTATCACTCCCCTTACCAATAATTGTCTGTAAATCCAAGGAATGTCAATAACTCGCTTATCAAGCAAAAACTCTTTAAGATAACGTTTTACATCTCTTGGTTTAAAGGATACTGGCGTACCTAAATTAATAAGCAATACGCCCGTTTTCATTCCGTTTCTAAATCCCCTAGAAGATCCTTTACATACTCAGGAAGTGCAAATGCAGCTAAATGAATTTCCGGATTATAGTATTTCATTTTTCCCGGCATATTTTCCATCCACATCCTGATTTCATTTTGATTTATAGGCAAATAGTCGCCATCTGTCGCGAAACCAAAGGCCATAAATCCTCCAATATAAGTTGGAACGGGAGCTACAAAAAAAGTGACCTTTTCAAAAGATTTTTTAAAATGATTGTATCCATCACTTAACTCATCCTCTTGAACGAACGGGACACCTCCTTGCGTAACCAAAATCCCTCCCTTGTTTAAGGCCCCATAACAAGCACTATAAAATTCAGGGGTAAAAAGCACCTCTGCTGGCCCAATTGGATCTGTTGAATCACAAATAATCACATCATATTTTTCTTCAGTATCTTGAATAAAAATACTCGCGTCTTGAATGACAACTTTTGTTTTTGGATGATCATAGGCACCATTTGAGACCGTTGGAAGATATTTAATACTCATTTCAATCACTGAAGAGTCAATATCCACAACAGTTGCACTTTCAATCTGATCATGACGAAGAACTTCTCTTAAAGCTCCTCCATCTCCACCGCCAATAATTAAAACATGTTTCGGATCTGGATGGGAAAACAAAGGTACGTGCACTAGCATCTCATGATAAACAAATTCATCGGCTGTCGTCAGCTGCACAATACCGTCAAGAGTTAGAACTCTGCCATATCGTTCATTTTGAAAAATTTTAAGATCCTGATGCTCAGTAATTTCTTCAAAGAGCATTTCATCAATCCTAAAAACTTGATGCCACTCATCGAAAAGAACTTCACTAAAAGTGTTAGCTGATAGAAAGCTAGTAATTGCCATTGCAAAAATGGTTAAACTGCGAATTTGTTTCATTATTCCCCCTGTATTTTTTTTAATCGACTATATATCTAAAGAAGTAATTTTCACAATGGTTCTTAATACATCACTTGGGGTCAGGATTCCCATGAATTTTGAGTTGCTATCAACAATTGGTATCGCTCCGATTTTCTGCTCAAAAAAAACCTCTGCAATACTTTTTACTTCAGCCTCAGGAGAGGCGCAAAGAACGGTTGTTGCCATAATATCCCGAACAGTTTTTTTTTCTTTAGAATTATTCGCTGCATGTAACTCTCGATCCGTGATTAAGCCCATTAATATCCCTTCTCTCGATAGTACAGGAATATGCCAAACACTTTTTCCAGCAATAAGCTTCTTTGCATCTTCTAGAGACATTTCAGGAGGCAGCGTAATATCGGATTTATTCATAATTTCTTTGGCTATAAGTGCAGTTTTTTTCTTTTTTTTTGCATCTTTTAACACTTTGTATTTTTGATTTTCCTCTTCATCTTTATCAGGTTTTGATCTTTTGTTAGCATCAATCTTCCAACTATTCTCTTTTGACAGCCTATCTTGAACGCCGCTTGTTCTTGTGACAAAAAACATTAGTCACTCCTTTATATCGGTATTTAAAATCTAAATAAAATAAAGATTTTAAAGATTTCTGTCAAAATTCTTGAACAAAACTCAAAAATTGCGGATATAAACAAAAAGGAAACTATTTATGGTAAAATTATGAAACGAGTAGGAATAGCTATCACTGATTTTTTTAAAGGGTACTTTAATTTTTTACTCGTTTCTCTAGTCTGTCTTTTTATTTTCCGTCCCTATCATAGGGAAGGGCTCTATATGGGAATTTGGCAGTTTCTCTTTATTGCCGTATTTTTTTCCTCAATATTTAACTGTAAACACCCAAGATATATTGTTTTAACCTCTTTATCCTTAGGAATACCCACTATTATTTTAAGCTGGGTTACACTTATTCATAGAACACCATTTGTTATCACACTTTATCTCATTTTTGCTCTTATTTTTATTCTCATTTGTGCAGGTTCTATCATTTTTCGTGTCGTCCTTAATGCGCGCGTGACACTAAATACTTTAAAGGGCGTTGTTTCAGCCTATTTTATGTTAGCGTTTGCCTTTGCTTATTGTTATTATCTTATTGAAATACTCTTTCCAGGCTCTTTTCATATAGCTGTTCCTGAACTAAATATTGCAGCGCTACATAGTTTCCTCTCTGAAATGATGTATTTTAGTTTCGTAACACTTCTTACAATTGGATATGGAGACATTATTGCTGTCAGGGATATTTCTCAGACTTTCACGATTTTAGAAGGCGTCATTGGACAATTTTACATTGCAATACTCGTTGCTAGACTTGTTAGCGTCTATTCCTTTTTAACTGATAAAAAAATGCTCGCTCATGCAAAAAAAGCGATCAAAGAGCAAGAAAATCAAAAAACTATAAAATAAATTTGAGTTGCAGATCATATTGCGTTTTTACTATGATCCCCATTTTTTAGGAGCAGTCAAGATATGCAACATTTACCTCCACCACCCCCAATTTACCAAGAGATACTAATCATGAGTTCAGAATCTAATCAGGACAGCGCTAACCCTCTACTTTGTTTTAATAAACTTCCAGCCTTTGATAAAATTGAAGTAAAACACATTAAACCAGCGATTGAAAAGATACTAACTGAACTAGAACCTCAGTTGCAACGTCTTGAAGCGCTCAAATCCCCTACTTGGGAATCGTTAATATCCCCTCTCGAACACATTGAAGATAAACTTCACAAAGTTGTGGGTCCAATAAAGCACTTACAAAGCGTAAATGACTCGAAAGAGCTTCGAGACGCATGGATTGCAATAGAGCCCCTTATCATCAACTTTGATCTTCGAATAATGCAGAGCAAGTCTTTGTATAATCACATGCTTGAGCTGGAAAAAAATGCAGCGTTTGAAAGCTACGCGCCAGCACAAAAACGAATCTTAAAAAAAATAATTCAGGCAGCCAAGCTCTCAGGGATTGCATTAGATAATCCCTCTCAATTGCGTTTTAATCAAATTGAAAATAAACTCGCGGAATTGCAAACAGCTTTTAGCCAAAATGTTCTTGATGCAACAAAAAATTTCTCTCTTATCATTGAAGATCCAGACCTCATAGAAGGTCTTCCCGAAAACATTCTTTTTATCACATCCAAAACCTTTAAAGACACCCATCCAAATAAAGAAACAACAGAAACAACAGGCCCCTGGCAACTTACACTTTCTCCCCCAATTTTTATAGCCGTTATGAAACATTGCAAATCACAGGCCATTCGTGAAAAACTCTACCGGGCCTTTATTACAAGAGCCTCGTCTGGAAACCTTGATAATAGCGAAAACCTAAAAGAACAGATTCGATTGAAAAAAGAAAAAGCAGAGCTTTTAGGGTTTTCAAATTTTGCAGAGCTTAGTATGCAAACAAAAATGGCACCAAGTGTAGAATCAATAATGCAACTCTTAGAAGAGCTTCGCACAGCAGCCTG
The DNA here is from genome assembly GCA_030641465.1 of Parachlamydiales bacterium. Classification (GTDB taxonomy): domain Bacteria; phylum Chlamydiota; class Chlamydiia; order Chlamydiales; family Simkaniaceae; genus DAOWHK01. The sequence continues at coordinate 6,322 of DAOWHK010000214.1, forward strand.
GGTGGGAGCAAAAAATGATCTGCAAGAAATCGAAGACATTGCCAAAACCTTAGGTCATATTGGCCCAATCAAGCACTGGGATATGGGATATTTTGCAGAAAGATTAAAAGAGTCCCGTTTTGAATTTACCGAAGAAGAGCTACGGCCCTATTTTCAACTCCCCAAAGTATTAGAAGGTTTGTTTGACCTCTCCTATAAACTTTTTGGAATAACTGTCGAACTTTCTATGGAAAATGCACCTACTTGGCATCCTGATGTATCCTACTACGTAATAAAAAACCAAGAAGGACAGCAAATTGCATCCTTCTATCTCGACCCCTATTCACGTCCTGAAAATAAACGAGGGGGAGCTTGGATGGATTCATGTGCAGATCGGATGATTCTAGACGGAGAAGTTCAACTTCCGATTGCCTATGTAATTTGTAATGGAACCCCTCCAACAAATACTGAGCCTTCACTTATGTCGTTTCGAGAAGTAGAAACGCTTTTCCATGAATTTGGCCATGCATTGCAGCATATGATGACAAAAATCGATTATAAAAATGCAGCAGGTATTAATGGTGTGGAATGGGATGCAGTGGAGTTACCTAGTCAATTTATGGAAAACTGGTGCTACTACAAACCAACCTTAATCGGAATGACCGAGCATATTAAGACAAAAAACCCCCTACCAGATGCTCTTTTTGCAAAAATTGTCGCCTCAAGAACTTTTCAAGCTGGATCAGGAATGCTTAGGCAGATCCAATTTGCCATGACTGATCTTGAGCTTTTTCATACATACGATCCCAATCAATCAAATAAAACTCCTTTTGATGTTATGCAAGAAATAGCTAAAAAAACATCGATTATGCCCCCTCTATTAGAAGAACGTTTTCTCTGCGCATTTACTCACATCTTCGCAGGAGATTATTCCGCTGGCTACTACAGTTACAAGTGGGCTGAAGTTCTTAGCGCAGATGCGTTTAGTGCATTTGAAGAAGCAGGTCTTGACAATCCACAAGCCATTGCAGAAACCGGTGAAAGATTTTTAAAGACCATTCTTGAGCTTGGAGGAAGTGTACATCCAATGGAAGTTTTTGTTCAGTTCAGAGAGCGCCCGCCACAAGTTGATGCTCTTCTTCGTCATTCTGGGTTAAAATAGCGGAAAATTTTCAGGGTTTCCTAAAAAAAACTCTCTGAATATTCACTTATTCTAATGATGCTCTCAAGCAATCGATCAAGAAAACAGGGGATCTTATGTACTACATAAAAAAGTACAGGTAAATCACAAGTAACTTCCGCATGCACAGCTGCAACTACTTGCATTGTTAAAAAGATAACAAAAAACGTTTCTATTGAAAATTGAATAACTCTATTCAGGATATTTCCATTCCGACCAAGAAAAATATTAGAAGTCTGATCTACGAGTGGATATATCAAAGAATATGTAAAGCCACACAAAACTCCCTCGAAAGATCCAGCAGTTGCAACAAAGCCAAACGCACTAGATCCAGAAATTTTACAGATATCAATAAACTCTTCAGGAATAATTTCTAAAGCCGCAGAATGCGCCATATTTTCAAAAACATGTATACCTATTTGACACCTCTTCTCATTAAAATAATTGAGGCAACAAGATACTGATTAAAAAAAATAATGTAAAGAAATATTAAAGATGTTTCTTGTCAGAAAAAAATGAGGCCAAAGAAGCTGGCCTCAAATGATTAAAAGGATGCGAAAAATTCGTCTGTAAATTCGTCTGTCTCTCCAATACTAGCTACGATTGCAGCACCTCCAAGCAAGCAAGGGCACAAAGCTATACACCCA
>DAOWHK010000132.1 GCA_030641465.1 Parachlamydiales bacterium
GCCAATATCCCAAAAAATAAGATGGATACCATCACAAGCGTTGTCATAATAGGGCGTTTAATAAATAGCGCTGAAAGATTCATTTTTTTCCTTTCACAGTTACTGGATGCCCTGCGATTACACTAATCTGCCCTTCAAGAATAACTTTTTCATGAGATTTTAACCCCTCTGTTACAACGTAATCATTTTCATGCCTTTGCCCAAGCTTAATGTGTCTTTTCTCGGCAATCTGATTGAGTCCAATTACGTATACATATTTTCCTTGTTGCCCATTTTGAATGGCCTCGAGGGGAACTAAGATAGCATCTTCTAACGTATCAAGAATGAGCCTTACTTTTACAAACTGCTGTGGCCATAAAACTCTTTCTTCATTTGCAAACGTGGATTTTAGTTGAATCATCCCTGTTGTATTATCAATTGCATTATCAATAAAAAACAGCTCTCCCTCTTCAGGATTTACTTCTTTATCATCTAAAGTCACAATCGTTTTTAAAGGACATTTTTTTGCATATCGTTTCACTCTTGGAAGATCTTTTTCTGAAATGTAATAATTAGCAAAGATGGGTGTGATTTGATTAAGAGTGACAAGAGTTTCTTTACTGCCCTCAGTAATCAAGTTACCAGTGTCAATGAGCAGATCTCCTGAGAGCGCATTTACTCGGGAATAAATAGAGCAGTAATCAAGATTTATTTTAGCCGATTCCACCTCCGCAATCGCCCCTTTGACAAGCGCCTCTCCCGAAACCACATTTGTGATTAAGTTGTCATAGGAATTTTGGGAAATATAGTCCTCTGCAACAAGCGGTTTATTTCGAGCGGCCGTCTCATTTGCAAAGGCAAGATTTGCTAAATTCTGAGCAAGCGCTGCCTCTGCTTTTTCAAGTGCTGCAACAAAAGGCCTTTGATCAATTGTAAAAAGAAGCTGCCCCTTTTGAACAAAACTGCCCCTTTCAAAATGAGTTGATTCTAACACCCCCGTTACTTGCGATTCAATATTTACAGATTCGATTGGCTCAATATGGCCAATCGTATCAATATAAAGAGGGACATCGTCAATCTTTGCTTCCGTAATAGTGACAAGGGGAGCCTCAGGTTTATGGGGCTCTTTAGAGCCGCATCCTGAAAAAATACAAAGAGTAAGGAGTAGATACCATTTATTCATAAGGTGCCTTTTATTTGATTTAGCGCACCAGTTGCAAAGGCAAGATTTGCAACTGAGGTGTACCAATTTTTTTTCGCCTCTGCAACTCGCGATCTGGCATCAGATACAGATGTTTGTGCATTGATGAGCTCAACAATTGTTGCGGTTCCCACCTTGTATTTTTTTAAATTTACTTGAAAATCTTGGCTAGCAGATTTTAGGAAATCTTCAGAAAATACCACAGCCTCATTTGCAAGCTGCATATCGATCTTATAATTTGTTACTTCTTGTAAAATCGAGAGTTTAAGCCCCTCTAAGCTTGCCCTTGCAACTTCAAGCTCGCCTCTTGCCTGTTTGACTTCATTTTTGATAAAAAACCCTTGAAAGAGGGGGTAGTCAAGAGTGATCCTTGCTGCAAAATTATAATCGTCATTAAGGCCTCTTTGATAGTACTGCCGTCCAATATCAAAGCCACCTTTAATAACGGGGTAGATTTTTCTTTTATTGGCCATCAAGTTTTTTTCTTTGGAAAGAACATTCGCCTCAGCGCTGATTAGATCGGGCCGATTTTTCATCGCTTCAAGAATTAAAGCATCTAGATCATCGACTGCGCATGTGATCATTTGCTCGGGGTAGTCTTGCATGATGATTTTTTCATTTGCAGGAATTCCAATTTGTTTGACAAGCTCCGTGTAGGCATTATTTAATGTTTGCTTCTGCGTAACGATATTGAGCTTTTGCTCAAGAAGTTTTGTTTTTGCTTGTACCTCATCTCCAACGTCTGCAAGGCCATTTCTAAACTTTTCCATCACCGCATCATAGGAGACCTTTGCATTCAATAAATCTTGATCCACAGACAGCAGTTCCTGTTTTTGAAACAAGTAATTGTAAAAATCATTCATCGTATCTTGGACAACTTTTTGCATCTGGCTGTTATGGGAAAAATTTGCGCTAGAGAGCGCATTTAATGCCGATTGACTGCTGTAGCGAGTTTGACCAAAATCTAAAAGGGTATAGGTAAGATAAAGCTCAAGGCCATAGGTCGTTTCATAAACAATCGTGCGATCAGTACTTGTAAATTGTGCTGTGCGCGCTCTTTGGTAGTGACCATCGACATCTGCAAGAATAAAATCATTTTTTAGAGACTGCCCATATAGACCAGCAGATTCTCTTGCTATCGCCCACGACTCTTTTGTATCCGGGCTATTCATAAGAGCTATCTGAATCATTTCTCCAAGAGTTAGCGGCATTTCTTGATCTAAATAGCTATAATCTATTTCTTTTGTATCCACTCGCTCTACCGTTTTTTTCGGAATCCATACTGAGTGGGACGTTTCAGGAGTATAGACATAAGGATCCATTGCACCTTTAAGGTCGGAGCAACCTTGAAAAGAAAAAGCAGTCGCAAATGTAAACAGAATAAAAATTAATTTATTTATTCGATTCAAAATAAACTCTAATTAAATAACGTTGCTATTTTTGACATATTAATAAACGAATTTTTAGTCAAGAATATACAGAAATATACTTATAATAATTCTGTATTGATGTTTATTATCGAAAGTAATACCTTACTTCATTCATTAAACAAACTAATCTTTGGAGTTAAAGTTATGGCAAGTGTGGTACAACCTAGCGTGGTTCCGGTGCAGAATACCGGAGCAGGTGAAACAGATAATTCGCATTCGAGAAATGCTGCTACTCTAATTGCGAAAGCAGCATTTGGTGGAGTTTATGGAGTTGCATTGGGAGCAATAACAGCCGCTGCTATCGTGATAAATGGGGCAAGTCCTGCATCATGTGTAAACTCATGTATTCTACGGTTCTTTATCTGGAAGCGTTAATGGGGCGTTTTCAGCTGCAGCAGAAAATCAAAGCCCTTGTGAAAATACGACTTCAAAAGTCATCGATTATGTAATGCCACGATTCATTTCAGGTGCAATTGAGTATGCATTCTGCGTGGCGTTAGGATTTCCACCTATAATGCAAATTATTGTTATGATTGAGTTGGCAAATGCGGGTGTCCAAATAGCTTCGCGCGTATGCTTATATGGAGATTTTTTTTAGTAGCAGCTCTTTGACAATTTCTGGTGAAGCTTTGCCGGCGCAAAGTTTCATCACTTGACCAAACAGAAAATTAAAAGCTTTATCTTTTCCGGCTTTATAATCTTCAATCGACTGGGGGTTTTCCAGCAGGACTTTGTTGACAAGAGGCTCGATTGCAGAAGTGTCTGTCATTGGCTTGTAGTCTGGATTTTCTTCTACAATTTTTTCGGGATTTTTTTCCGGAGACTCCATCATATCATCTGCAACTTTTTTCGCGATTTTTCCCGTGATTTTTCCACGCTCAATCATGTTTACAAGGGCTCCGAGATGGTGACTTGGAATTTCAAATTCAGAAAGCGTTTGATTTTTTTCTTTAAGCCTTCCGACAAATTCCACAGTGAGCCAGTTGCAAAGAGTTTTGGCATTTGAGCAATTTTTTAGTGCATCTTCAAAATAGTCTGAAAGGTTTTTGTCATTAACAAGAATAGTTGCTGAGTAATCAGAAAGTCCAAGCTCGTTTTTATACCGTTGCAAGCGATCTTGTGGAAGCTCTGGAAGGGTTTTTCTTATATTTTCGATGTATTCAGAGGTTAAAATAATGGGGGGGAGATCAGGCTCTGGAAAGTAGCGGTAATCCATTGCTTCTTCTTTTGAGCGCATGTGAACAGTTTCTTTTCTTTCTAAGTCAAGCCTATAGGTGGCGCTTGGAATGACGAGTTTTGGATCTTCTGTCTTTCTTGTTGTATACTCCCGAATTTGACGCCTAACTTCTGACTCGATGGCCATTTCCATATTCGCAAAAGAGTTAAGATTTTTCACTTCTGTTTTATTTCGAAGCGTAGTTTCTCCTTTGGGGCGCACAGAAATATTTACATCCATTCGAAAAGATCCCTCTTCCATATTACAATTCGATGCATCGAGGTATTGCATAATCGCTTTGATAGCCATTGCAAAAGCTGTGGCATCTTTTGGCGAATGCATGCAAGGCTCTGATACAATTTCTAAAAGAGGGGCTCCTGCTCGATTATAATCAACCCCTGCAAAAGAGGTAAAGTGTTTGAGCATACCGGCATCGTCTTCTAAGTGAGCATGGTGGATGGCAAATTGCTTAAGGTGCCCTTCCACATCAGCCGAGATAGACCCTCCAATAATAATTGGCTCTTCAAACTGTGTAATTTGAAAATTTCTTGGGCTGTCAGGATAAAAATACGATTTTCGATCGAATTTGCTAAAACGAGCAACCTCTGCGTTAATTGCGAGGCCAAAGAGGACTGCTTTTTTTACAGCTTCTTTATTAAGTACTGGAAGTGCGCCTGGTTGCCCCGTATCGACGACTCCGATGTTCGTATTCGGCTCATCGCCAAAATGATTGGGAGCTGAGCTAAAAATCTTGGATTTTGTATTGAGTTGCGCATGGACTTCAAGACCAATTACTGGCTGCCATTTTTCATAGGGAATGTTACTCATTTAAGAAATCTCCTTGTCATATGCAGGGGGCACTTGACCTTTTACTTTGAGCTCAAATTGATGCGCAAAATTCAGCACTTTTGCATCTTCTAGCTGTGGCCCTAGAAGTTGAAGGCCAAGAGGCATACCATTTGGGTGCAGCCCAGACGGCACACTAATTGCTGGAAGTCCTGCTAAATTTGCAGAAAGAGTATACAGATCTTGCATATAGAGCTTTATTGGATCACTAATAGATCCAATAGGAAAAGCTGGCTCAGGGGTCACAGGCATGGCTATCATATCACACAAGGCAAAAGCCTCCTTAAACTCTCGAATAATAAGCGTTCTTACTTTTTGCGCTTTTTTATAATAAGCATCTTGATAGCCCGACGAAAGAACATACGTTCCAAGAAGAATTCTTTGTTTTACCTCGGGACCGAACCCATCTTCTTTGGAATAGTCATAGATTTCATCAAGCGTCTCAGCTCTTTTACTGCGGTTTCCATAGCGAATACCATCAAATCTAGCAAGATTTGTTGAGGCTTCAGCGGTCGATAATATATAGTAGATGGAAACGGAGTGCTTAAGAAGATTGAGGTTAACATCAACAAATTTTACGCCAAGATTTGTAAAAACTTTGAGCGACTCATCAAAATTTTCTCTCATCAAGGGATCGAGACCTTTAATAAATTCTCTTGGAATGCCAATTGTTTTTCCTGAAAGAGAGTTTGTCAGTTTTTCTGTATAATTTTCCTTGAGATTTGTAAGACTTGTGGAGTCCTTTTTGCAATGCGCTCCAATGACTTCCATCACACGAGCAATATCTTTCACAGAATTTGCAAAGGGGCCAATTTGATCAAGAGAAGAACCAAAAGCGACGAGACCGTAGCGAGAAACTCTGCCATAGGTAGGTTTAAACCCTACAGTTCCCGTAAATGCTGCAGGCTGTCTGATCGATCCTCCAGTATCGCTCCCAAGAGAGATCGGAGCTAGTCTTGCAGCAACAGCTGCAGCGGACCCTCCAGAAGAGCCACCGGGTGTGCATTCTAAATTCCAAGGATTTTTTGTAGGGAAATAGGCGGATTTTTCTGTAGTGGAGCCCATAGCAAACTCATCGAGATTCGTTTTTCCGATGATGATTGCATCTTGCTCTTCAAGAAGGCGAGTTGCAGTAGAGTCAAATGGAGCTCTATAGTTTGATAGAAATTTTGAAGCGCAGGTAGTGATTTCTCCTTTAATATGGATATTGTCCTTTATCGCGATCGGGATAGCTGCTAAGTTTCCAACTTTTTCTCCAGCAGCTTTTCGTTTATCGAGAAGACGTGCTTTTTCAAGGGCTCTATCTGAATATATGGTGAGAAATGCTTGGATTTCCGGATCAAATTTTTGTGCTCTTTTGAGAAAAAATTCTGTAATTTCTAACGCTGTAAGCTTTCCTTCGATAAAAGCAATGTGGAGGTCTGTCGCTGATTTGTTATACATAAGAAAAAAATCCTAAAATTTGATCACAAGAGGAACGCGAACCATTCCTCCAACTTCTGATGGTGCATTGGATAAAAAGGCTTTTGTATCCAAAAGGTCCTTTGCGATATCCTCACGAAATACATTTTTGGTATTTTCTATAACATGGTTACAAACTGGAACATCGTCAGTGTTAATAGCTTGCAACTCATTTGCATGATTTAAAATAGCTTGCATATCGCAGAGAAGTTTCTTTTTTTCTTCTTTGGTAATATGAATCCGAGAGAGTTTCGTTAATTGGTCGAGCTCTTTTTCTGTAATATCATCCATAAATTTTTCCCAATAAGAGGTATTTTACAATATTGTAAAGGGAGAAATTGCCTAAAGTCAAGTGTCTTTTCCATATGTAACCTGTTCATTTTAGGAGAGTTTATAGACAAGAATTAAAAAAGAATGACAAATGTTAGTTTTTTTTTTAGTATGAGCCTATACACAAACCTGTTCAAAACTTGGGTTTTTGCTAAAATCAGCATTCAAGGTTTAGACTCTCTGAAGCAGCGCCTATTCATATGTATAGGGGCGATGCAAGAGAGTCTAAAAATTGGTAGGCTGAGGCAGGAAAAAACCCGAAGGTTGAATCGGTTTGTGTATAAGTAGTAATTGGTCAAAATGACCAGAGTATTCATATCTTAGGAGGATAGAAGATGAAAGCAATAAGTTTTATAGCGTTAATATTAATTATCGTTGGAGCATTAAACTGGGGACTTTGGGGATTTTTTCAATTTGATTTAGTCTCTTGGCTCTGTGGTGGCACATCTAGTTGGCTTAGTCGTTTAGTATATTCTATTATTGGCTTAGCAGGTATTTGGAGTCTTAAATTTCTTGGATGCTGCAAAGCCATTTGCAGCGGCTCAGATTCTTGCAAACCTAAAGAGTAAGAGAGTTTTCTTGAAGAGCATGAGCGACGCCTTGTGCTCTTCATATCATCTATGGAAATCCCCAAAAAAATTTTAGTTAGCGGATCTCACGGACTCATTGGTAGCTCAGTCTTTCAATATTTAAAAGACAGGGGACACAATGTATACAGTCTTGTTCGTAATAAAAATGAATCGAGTAAACACTCTATCTACATTCATGACAAGGCAGCTCTTTTTGAAAATTTCGACGCAGTCATTCACTTAGCGGGAAAAAATGTCGGACAAGGAAGGTGGACTAAAAAAAGAAAAAAGCAATTTTTTCAAAGTCGAGTTGAACTCACGGCAAATCTTGTTTCTATTTTATCTTCATTAAAGCATCCGCCAAAAGCATTTATCTGTGCCTCAGCTATCGGGTATTACGGAAATCGCAGCGATGAAATTTTGACCGAAAATAGCCCTCCTGGAAAGGAATTATTTTTAACAACTCTTTGTCAACAGTGGGAAGCTGCCACAAAGCCTTTAAGCCTTTTAGGTACTCGAGTTGTAAATCTTCGTTTTGGAATGGTCCTAAGTTCTAAAGGAGGTGCATTAAAACAAATGTTTTTGCCGTATAAGCTTGGACTTGGTGGGAAAATAGGTAAAGGAGATCAA
>DAOWHK010000100.1 GCA_030641465.1 Parachlamydiales bacterium
AACACTGTAATATTATTAGATGACAGATTAAGTGATTGTAAATGACTAAGTTTGCTTATTTCGAAAGGAATACCTGTGAGATGGTTTCCAAAAAGTAAGAGCCCCTCTAAAGAAGTAAGCTGCAATATGGAAGGTGGAAACTGTTCAAAATCATTTGAATGAAGAAAGAGCTTTTTTAAAGAAGATAGTTTTCCCACTTCTTTAGGCAAATATGTTAGTTCATTTCCCGAAAGGTCAAGGAATGTGAGAGCATCAAAAGATCCAATATCTGTAGGAATAACCCCAAGTTGAAGAGTTCTTAAGGAAAGATGAGTTAAGAGCGGCAAAACCCCTAATTGATCCTGAAAAGGGCTTACTGCTCTACTTTCACAAATAAACCGAGGTCGTAAATCTTCAATAGGAGGAAATACAGTACTATGCCTTTTATCATCTTCTATAGTTAATTTCCTAAGTGCTGCGCAGCGAGGCAAGTCTACAGGAAGCTCTGGAGCAAAACCAAATAAATTATGCACATCAAGTGTCAGAGATTGCAACTCAGGTAAATCCCCTCTTGTGGGCAAATTGCAAACGAACTTACAAGTACGTCGATTTCTTAGTAATTCACTGTCAAGAAATCGATAGGCTTCTTTAACATCCCAATAAACAAACTTATATCTAGCGCAGGAAATAAAGGGAAATCCATCATAACTCCTGCGTGCATCTTCAGGAATTAATCTATTTCGTTCTCTAAAAATAGCGATAAAAATTTCCTTCGCCTTGTTATTAGTAGGATCTTCGGATGTGACTTCTGAAAATGATCTAAGCTGCGTTTGCACCAAAGATTGAGATAATGCGCGCCAGCTTTTGCATACTAACTCTACACTTGGATCCAGTACATAGGATAAAATTGCCCTTGCGATTTCATCTGGAATGGGCAAAGTTGTTTGTTGAATAGATGAAGCCATAATTTTTTTTTAATAAAAGGTTGGTTCTGGAAAATAAAACGTCGGTGCGGGATCAATAAACTGAGGATAAGTTTCGATCATGGGCTGAAAAAGTTCCTCTGCAGCAGATATGATCACAAAAATACAAAATACAATCACAACAATCGTTGCGACAATTTCCGCAATAGTGCGCATATCTATTCCAATATTAGATTGATCTTCATTACCGTTATTTGTTGGTGGAGAATCATCTAAATCGTATGCAGGAGGACTTACTACCTCTCCACCTGCGGCTCTCCATGCAAGCATTTGGGCTACAAGCTCAGGGTTTGGGACTATTTGACCTATATGTCCTCTACAAAGGGGACATCCCGAAGTTCTTCTACATGCATTAATACAATCTTGATGAAAATTATGCCTGCAGTTTTCAATTCTGACTGTTTGCCCTCTTATTTCCTCTTCAGTAATCTCGGATCCGCCTGGATTATGATAAAAAGGTTCCAAACAAATGCTACAATCAAAATCGGCGGCTGTTGCCATCGTATCTCTCCAATAATAAAGTTTGCATAAAGATAAAGAGTTTGTTTTTGAAAATCAAGTCATTGTTTTTTTTCTCTCTATGAACTACACTCATTCCTACCATAATTTATTTTTTAGGACGAAACATGAGTAAAGAACAAACACTATCGATCATTAAACCTGATGCTGTGATGGATAATCATATTGGCGATATCTTGCAACGCTTTGAAAAAGCGGGTCTAAAAGTTATTGCAACAAAAATGCTTCATCTTTCTAAAGAGATAGCGGAGGAGTTTTATGCCATTCATAAAGAGCGCCCTTTTTACAACGATTTAGTAAGTTTTATGATTTCAGGCCCAGTAGTAGTTTCTGTCCTTGAAGGTGAGGATGCAATTGCAAAAAATCGAGAGATTATGGGAGCCACAAACCCTGCTGAGGCAGCTCCTGGAACAATTCGCAAGGACTTTGCAAAAAGCATTGATGCGAATGCTGTTCACGGATCGGATGCCAAGGAAACTGCAGCTGTGGAAATTCCTTTTTTCTTTAAGAAAGAAGAAGTTTTTACAAAATAAATGTCACGGGGCCATCATTGGTTAGATGAACTTGCATATTGGCCCCAAATACTCCTGTTTCCACATTTTCTTTTCCAATTTCTTGCTTCAGCTGCTCGATAAACGTTTCATAGAGAAGTTTTGCAATATTTGGTGGGGCTGAGTCAATGAACGAGGGTCTTCTTCCTTTTTCGCAGTTTCCAATTAGTGTAAACTGAGATACAAGCAGCACCTTTCCTCCGATGTCTTTTAGAGAAAGATTCATTTTATCCTCTCTATCTGAAAAAATCCGGAGATTTATAATTTTTTTGATATAGCTTTGAATGCAATTTTCGGTATCTTCTTTGTGAATTCCAAGAAATGCTAAAATTCCTTGATCAATAGATCCGACAATTTTTTGCGAAACCTCAACTTTTGCACTTGAAACGCGCTGGATAAGAAGTTTCATGAACGAAGTCTTGCACGAAGCTCTTGAATTTCTTCTAAAAGTCCTTTTGGAAATTGATCGCCAAATTTAGAAAAATATTCGGTAATTTCCTGAACTTCTTGAAGAAAAGATTCCTTATCAATTGCAAAAAGATCTTGCAAATCGCTTGATGAGAGTGAAAGCCCATCTAAATCAAGTGCGTCATTTGCAGGAATCCACCCAATGGGTGTTTTTTCTGCATCTCCTGCATTGGATACGCGTTCAAAGATCCACTTAAGAATGCGCATATTCTCTCCAAATCCTGGCCACAAAAACGCACCCTCTTTGGATTTTTTAAACCAATTTACATGAAATATTTTAGGTAGTTTATCAGGACCTGTTTTCTCCCCCATTTCAAGCCAGTGAGAAAAATAGTCTCCCATATGATAGCCACAAAAGGGAAGCATTGCAAAAGGATCATGGCGCACTTTCCCTACAACTCCAGCTGCGGCAGCTGTCGTTTCTGAGCTAAGAGATGCTCCTAAATAGGTGCCGTGATTCCAGCTAAACGCTTCGTAGATCAAAGGGACAACACTTTCCCGTCTTCCTCCAAAAATGATTGCGGAAATGGGAACACCTTGAGGATCATTGTAGGCCTCATCAATTGATGGACACTGCGAAGACGGAGTCGTAAAACGAGCATTTGGGTGCGATGCTTTTTCTAAAGAGTTTGGCGTCCAATCATTTCCTTTCCAATCTATAAGGTGATTTGGGGGCTTTTCGGTCATCCCCTCCCACCATACATCGCCATCGTCTGTTAGTGCAACATTTGTAAAAATAGTGTTTTTAGCAATCGTTTTCATGGCATTTGGATTCGACTGCATCGATGTGCCAGGAGCTACACCAAAAAATCCATTTTCCGGGTTAATTGCATACAACCTTCCATCCTTTCCAAAACGCATCCACGCAATATCGTCACCAACGCACTCTATTTTCCATCCTTCAAGCTGAGATTCAATCATGGCAAGATTTGTTTTCCCGCAGGCGCTAGGAAATGCAGCTGTAAAAAATTTTTTCTCCCCTTTGGGATTTGTAATTCCCATGATGAGCATATGCTCTGCAAGCCACCCTTCATCACGCGCTTTTGCGGATGCGATGCGAAGAGCTAAACATTTTTTTCCAAGCAGTGCATTGCCACCATAACCTGATCCAAAGGACCAAATCTCTCTTTCTTCTGGAAAGTGTACTATATATTTCTCATCAGCTCTGCAAGGCCAAAGAGGGCCTTTTTCACTGGGCTTAAGTGGGACCCCTACGGAATGAAGGCAGGGAATGAATTCTCCCGCGTCACCTAAAACTTCAAGAGCACGAAGGCCAACTCTTGCCATGATATGCATATTTGTGACGACATAGGCAGAATCTGTAATTTGCACGCCGATAATAGAAAGTGGCGATCCAAATGGCCCCATACTAAACGGAATGACATACATGGTGCGCCCTTTCATACATCCGCGAAACAGCCCATGTAAAAATTTTTTCATCTCATGGGGATCTTTCCAGTTGTTCGTAGGGCCTGCATCTTCTTGTTTTCTAGAGCAAATAAATGTGCGGTCTTCAACTCGCGCGACATCTTGAGGGTCTGATCTACAATAAAAACTACCAGGTCTTTTATCTGGATTTAACGGAGTATACACACCATCTTCTACAAGCTTTTGACAAAGAGTGTCATATTCTTCTTTTGAACCATCCACATAATGAACATGATCTGGTTGGCATAGATCTTGAATATCTTTTATCCAAGCAAGAAGTTTAGAGTGATTGGACCACATTATCTAATTGATTTGATTTTTTTAAATTTATCTAAATATTCTAAGGCTTTACCAGTTCCTAGACAAACGGCAAGCAAAGGATTTGTTGCAACGATCACTGGAAGCCCTGATGCTTTAATCAATGCTTTATCAAGCCCTTTAATCAAAGCTCCACCTCCTGCTAAAACCATCCCTCTTTCTACGAGATCTGCGGCAAGCTCCGGAGGGCATTTTTCTAAAGTAAGTTTTACACTTTCGATAATTTGCTGCGTAGGTTCTGCCAAACATTCTCGAATTTCTACAGAATTAATTCTTTTTGTAATGGGGAGCCCTGCTACTTGATCGCGCCCTCTGACTTCCATTTCTAGCTCATTATCCCCTAAAGGATAAGCGGAGCCAATTGTCATTTTGATCTCTTCTGCGGTTCTTGGTCCAATAATTAAATTATAGGTCCGCCTCATGTAATTCATGATGCATTCATCGAATTCATCACCTGCGATGCGAAGAGACCTAGATTCGACAATACCGCCAAGAGATATAATCGCAATTTCTGTCGTTCCACCGCCAACATCAATAATCATATTAGCGCAAGGCTCATGTACTGGCAAATCAACTCCAATCGCAGCAGACATTGGCTCCTCAATAAGGATCACTTCTTGAGCGCCAGCGCGCAGTGCTGAATCTTCAACGGCGCGTTTTTCTACACCTGTGATTCCAGAAGGAACAGCAATAAGAATTTTTGGACGGAATAAACTGCGCGTGGGTGTTACCCGTTGAATGAGAGCTTTAAGAAGTCCTTCAGCAATTTCAAAATCTGCAATGACCCCATCTTTCATAGGTCTTACTGCGTGTATTCTTCGCGGTGTTTTACCAAGCATCGCTTTTGCTTTATGCCCGACTGCTAGAACTTCATTTGTTAATGAGTCCACAGCAACAACGGAGGGCTCAGCAAGTACAATTCCTTTTCCTCGAACATAAACAAGGGTATTTGCAGTCCCTAAATCAATTCCAATGTCACTTGAAAACAAACCTGAAACACAACCGAGCTTGTTAATAAATCCGCGTCCAACAGATTTAATAAATTTTCCTTTACTCACTAGACCGCCTTTCATTTTTTTTCTACCCTTATGCAATTGCTCCAATAGGGATAAGCTTAAATCAAGTAAGTACTTATCCTAAAGGATTAAATTATGTCTGTAGAAGTTCAAGTACATCTTCCCAAGAAAGTTTAGTGATTGCTTCGTCATCACAACTCACAATCTTTTTCACGATCCCTTTTTTCCTGTTTTGCATTTCTACAATCTTTTCCTCTATCGTGCCTTTTGTCACAAGTTTATAGACGGACACATTCTGTTTTTGACCAATGCGATGCACTCGATCTGTTGCTTGACTTTCAACAGCCGGATTCCACCACATATCATAATGTATAACAGTATCAGCTCCTACAAGATTAAGCCCTGTTCCGCCAGCTTTTAAAGAGACAAGAAATACTGGGATTGTTTTATCACGATTAAATTCCTTAACTATCTCTAGTCTGTTTTTACTCGACCCGTCTAAGTAACTAAATCTAACGCCCTTACTGATCAAGTCATCTTTCATAATTTGTAGCATGCGAGTGTACTGAGAGAAAATAACAGTTTTATGATTCCCCTCAATCAAGGTTTGCAAGAGTTCTTGAAGCATGTCGTATTTTGCAGAGTCCCCAACTTCAGGATGCTCCTTTGCAAAAATTGCAGGATGACAGCAAATTTGCTTAAGTCTCGTAAGCGTTGCAAGGACATGAATTTGCACTTTATCAAACCCATTTCTTTCTACAAGTTTTGTGAGCTCAGACCTTGCTGACTCTGCATAAGATTTATAGAGCTCTTTTTGCATTTTCGTTAACTGACAATGATAGGTCAATTCAGATACTGGAGGGAGATCATCAAGAACATCTACTTTCATGCGACGAAGTATAAAAGGCGCGACTTTTTTTCGTAGATATTGCAAGTTTTGCGCTTGCTCATCGCCTGTTGCACGGATATATTTTTCCACAAATCGCTCATAACTATTTAAAAATCCTGGCATTAGAAAATCAAATAAACTCCACAGCTCATCTAATGCATTTTCAATAGGAGTACCTGAAAGCACCATGCGATATTTTGATTTGATGAGTTTTACAGATTTTGCGTTGCGTGTGCCACGATTTTTTATATGCTGAGCCTCATCAAGAATGACACAGCAAAAATAGACAGAGTCATAAAACTCCACATCTTTTTGCAGTAGGCTATAAGAAGTTACAAGAAGATCATATTTAGAAGCGTTTACAATCATTTTTTTTCTTTGCGAAGGCATTCCATCAACAACTAGAACTTTAAGTTTAGGGTTGAATTTTGCAATTTCCTCTTTCCAGTTATAAAGAAGAGATGTCGGGCAAACAACAAGAGAGCTTCCCTCATTTTTTTCATGCATTTGAGTCAATGCGACAATTGCCTGAAGCGTTTTCCCAAGACCCATGTCATCTGCTAGGATTCCATTTAAATACATCATGCGAAGTCTTTCGAGCCAATGCACTCCCTCAACTTGATAGTTCCTAAGTTCTGCTTTTACAGCTTTTGGAACCTCAGAAAACTCTACAACTTTTTCCCCAACCATCTGCATCCGAATTTCTTGAAGTCTTGTTGTCATCGTAAACTGCACAGGAAGACCTTTGAATTGATCGGCATCAATATTAGCAATGCTCCATAGAGGCCTTTCAAGGGTATGATTATCCAGTTTTTCTATGCCTAACTCATCAAATAATTTGATTACAGCACCAATAGTATCTAAGTCAAGAACAAGGATTTTAGGGATCTTCCCACTACTATCTGCCTTCCTAGCATTTCCCCTGCCCGTCTCAAGCTCAATAAACGTCCGATTTGAAACAAAGCAATCCCAAAGTCGATCAATTTTCACTCCTTTAAGCGCACCCTTAACTTCCATCTTTATTTGATAGATATCCATACGCTCAACATCTGATAGCTTCAGCGTAAATTCAGATTTATCATAAATAAATTGATCGAGTAAATTTTGTGGGCAATTGAAGGTTACAATATCTTGATACTTGGGAATTATATCCGTCATAAACTCAATAATTTTCTTTTCCGATTTTGAAACGTATTGCTGCTGCTCATTATCATAGAAAAAATCGCGAAAGAGATTTTCGAGAATCTGTTTTTCTTCCACTAGATTTCTTGCAACAATCCCCTCCTCTGTTTGAAAAGATTCTAAATGAGAAAATGTCAATTGTTTAGATGATGCAGGGATTAAGTCGTCATTGTATTTAAACTGAAGCTTAGCATCAAGCTCACCATCCAAAAAGGAGAGGTCACATACAGCCTCTACTTTGCTAGTAAAAGGAAGAGTAATAAATTGATCAATCTCATCTGCTGAGTCAATCGATGCATAACTTCCAAGTTCTGGAATTGCATTTTCAATAAATGAGCCAAAAAGAGGCTCTGGAATAGTAATATCGCGCAGTGCATGTATATTTTTTAAATGTTGCCGCGTAATATTTTCTGCAAAACGGTAGTAAACATGATCGTAGAGCATTCCAGGTTTTGCGCAATCAAGTAGACTTGCATTTTCAAGCGTGATCATTTCCTCATTTGTAATCAAAATGGGACTAAGAAGTATTTTAGATGATGGCGGCTGAATATATTCTAAATTCACATGTATTCCGACATGAACCGGCGAAAAATGCAAAGGCGCATCAAAACTTGCTTCAAATAAACAGGGAAGTGTCGGTAATTCATCCTCTGGAAATAGCCCCCCTTTTTGATTCATCATGTGGGTTTTCTTTTCATAAGCCTTTGCAAGCATCATGCCAAATGTTTTTAAGTCAATCGATGCAAACTTTAAACCCCTCTCATGCGAAACCTGGTCTTTAAAAGTTGCGTGATCTAAAATGATCTGAGCGATGTCTTTTTCTAAATCAATAAATGAATCTACAGCAAAACAATACCTCTTTCCGCCAATATACTGAGGTTCTTTGTGACGCACAGCTTCTAAAAAGCTGCGAATGACAGGAATATGAAGCGGCTTGGATCTTGAAGGAAGCCGAAGTGCGATTTGAAACTCCACTCGTCTTTTATCTTTTTGATCGGGCATGGAAAAAATAACTGCAAGTTCTGCAGAATCAATCGCAACCTCTTCTGCCTGAAGGAAAAAAGGAGAAGTTGCAAGAACTTTTGAAGCAAAAATATATTCATCAAGCAGCTCTTTTTTATAAGCTTTACCTTTCCTTTGATCTCGATTTGACACAGCTTGCTTGACAACTTCAAGTAACTTTTCTTTTTCCTTTGAATCAATCTCGCTCTCATCCTCTAAATTCGTTTCTTTAGAATAATTTACAAGAATATCATCAAGAGAGTCTTCTAAATAAAAAAGTACAGCAGCAAGATGTTGGCAATCATAATGGTACGGGCAATCGCAATCTGAATCAATCGTTTCTGAATCAATCCGATCGATTTCTATTTCACTTTCATAAGTATTTTTAAATTTCCCTAAAACTTGCGCGGAAATCTTAAGCGTTTTCGCATCAATGTGTAGAATTTTTGCAGACACAACCTTACTCTCAACGAATAAAGTTTTTCCCTCACTTAATATTGTAGCTGAGAAATCTTGCTTAAGTTTACGTATATTTAACATAGGTCCAATTCAAAAAGTATTTTACCAAGATTTTTGCTTTTACAACTTTTTTGAAACGACTGCAATAAAAAAATGCAATTTACAATTTTTTTTTGTCATTCTCAAAAAAGTCCATAACTCATCTTGAAAAAAAAACACATTAGATTTAAACTCCCTTATTCTAATGCGGGTGTAGCTCAGTGGTAGAGCATCACGTTGCCAACGTGAATGTCGTGAGTTCGAATCTCATCACCCGCTATTCTTAACAAGACCTCCATCAAAGGATCGAAATAATGGAAAAAGTGCCTGAAGAGCCCCAAGAACTTACATCTGAAAACATCTCTGTATCAATCACAAGAAAACCTGACTGCATGGTTGAACTTAGCGTCAAAGCAAAAAAACCCGTGATTGACAAAGCCTATGATAAAGCCGTCAAAGAGGTCAGTAAAGAAGTCTCTATCCCAGGATTTAGAAAAGGAAAAGCCCCTCAGCAACTCATCATTTCAAAATACGATTCCTCAATTGAGGAGAGATGGAAAAAAACAATTGCAGACATTTCCTTCCAAGAAAGTGCAAAACTTGCAAAAACTCCACCTCTAAATCAAGATAGCCGAATCTCTTTTGACCTCAAATCTCACTCTAAAGAAGAAGCAGAAATGACTTTCGCTTATGAAGCCGAGCCCCTCATTCCTGAGATTAAATTTGACAAGCTCGAGCTCAGCAAAGAAGAAGCTGTTGAAATCACCGAAGAAAAAGTAGAGGAAACGATCCGTCAACTCCAACTCTTTTTTGCAAAATTTAACATCATTACAGAGCGCCCTGCAAAAGATGGCGATTTTGTCGTAATTGATGTAGATATCATCGATGAAGATCCACCACAAAAAGCCCTGACCTCAGCACGATTTGAAGTCACAGAAAAAGGCATGGCAAAATGGATGAGAGAGCTCATCCTCGGAATGAAAGCTGGAGAGTCAAAAGAAGGGACAAGCCTTCCTGATGAAGACGCAATAGATGAACACAAAACCCCAGAGAAAAAAGTAAAACTCACTATTATCTCCATTCAAGAGCCCGACCTTCCTAAAGTCAATGATGAACTTGCAAAAAAAGTGGGATGCGAAACCGTCGAAATCATGAAAAAAAATCTTGACACTCTTCTAAATAAACAAGCCCTTGAACAAGCACAAAAAATCCGACGCGAAAAAATTTCTGACGTTTTAATAGAGCTTTATCCTTTTGACCTGCCAAAAACTCTTGTCGATAGAGAAACGCAGTACCGCCTCAAACAAGTAATCTCCGATCCAGTCTATACGGAGAAGCTTAGAGGAATGAATGAAGAGCAGCAAAAAGAATTTATTGCTTCAATTAAAACTCAAGGTGAGCGTGCTGTTAGACTGTTTTACTTATGTAGATCTATTGTACAAAAGAACTCCCTCTCTCTAAATCCAGAAGAAATAAACAGCCAAGCAAAGACCCCCCTCGAAGTGCTCTTTGGAGAAGGATCTACCGGTACTAATTCACAAACAGAAACGCAAGAACAAAAAGCTCTAACTATGTCAAAGCTCATGCTTACTAAAGCACAAGATTTTGCCCTAGAAAAACTTGATGGTAAGTAAGAATTTCTTTTCTAAAAACATCAACTGCGAGTAGTTTAGTAATAATAGT
>DAOWHK010000189.1 GCA_030641465.1 Parachlamydiales bacterium
ATATCCAACAATCCAAGTTACGACAAGCTACCCGGGAGCAAGTCCCGATACCATTTCTGATACTGTAACATCTCCTCTTGAGCGGCAATTTACTTCCATTGATGGAATCAAGTCGATCAGCTCAAATAGTGTAACTGGAACGTCAACGATTGTTTTACAATTTAACCTAGATGTTCCGATTGACTCAGCCGCCCAAGATGTACAAACAGCCATTAATGCCGCAAGTCAGCAGCTCCCCTCAGACCTTCCCTATAGCCCTACGTATAAAAAAGCAAATCCTGCTGAATCTCCCATTATCTATTATTCGATAAGTTCGAATGATGTAAGTTTAAGCGAGCTCTATGACTACGGCTATTCGTTTTTAGGACAAAGACTTGGCATGGTAAATGGCGTCTCAGAGATTGTCACCTTTGGCGCTCCATTTGCGGTGCGGGTACAAATTGATCCAGATGCCATCGCTGCAAGAGAGATCGGAATCAATGATGTAGCACAAACAATCATCGCAGGAAATCCTCAAAAACCAGTTGGTACTCTTTATGGTCCCACTAAAGAGTATACAATTAACGTTGACGGGCAAATTCCCAAAGCGGACGGATACAATCGCTTGATTGTTAGAAATAATGATGGAGCTATGGTAAAAATTGCGGATCTTGGAAACGCTATTAATAGTTTGCAAAACGATAAATATTCTTTAAAATATTACACTGCAGACAAGGAAGTTTCCTGCGTTGTGATCGCTGTACAAAAGCAGCCTGGTGCAAATACCCTCTCAGTCATCAATCAAATTAAAGGGCTGCTGCCACAGCTGAAAAAAGAGCTTCCCGCATCTGTTGCAATCGATGTTATTTTTGATCAATCTGAATGGATTTATGAATCAGTTGACGATGTTAAATTTACACTATTTATCGCTTTTATCCTCGTTGTCCTTGTCGTATTTTTTTATCTTGGAAAACTCGTCAACACCCTCATTCCAGTCGTAGCGCTCCCCATGTCAATTATTGGAACTTTTTCTGTGATGTATCTGCTTGGCTATAGCATCGACATCCTCTCCCTTCTTGCAATCACCCTGTCTGTCGGTTTTCTTATCGATGATGCGATTGTCGTTTTGGAAAATATTACAAGGCATCGAGAGCTCGGAGAAAATAGATTAAATGCAGCTCTAAAAGGATCTAAACAAATCTCCTTTACGATTCTTTCCATGACCCTTTGCTTAGCTTCTGTTTTTATTCCCATGGTCTTTATGGCAGGAATAATGGGGAAAATTTTTAGAGAGTTTGCGATGACAATTATCATTGCTGTTCTCATTTCTGGATTTATCTCCCTCACTCTTACTCCCATGCTCTGTAGCAAATTTATTGGAGAGCATAATAAAACCCATAAATCATGGATTGAGCGCCTCTCTGAATCAATAAATAGCAAACTTCTAAGCTTTTATGAAAAGGGGTTGCAATTCGTTCTAAAACGCACGTTTTTAACTCTTATCGCAGGATTTTTAAGCCTTGCCCTTTCTGTTTTTGTGATGCTCACACTTCCAACTGAATTTTTTCCGCCAGACGATCTGGGATTTATCCAAGGATTTTCCCAAACAGCAGACGGCACATCCCCCTATCAAATGATCGACTATCAAAATCAACTTGCAGAAATTGTTAGAAAAGATCCAAATGTGGAAAAAATGGTCGCAGTCGCCGGCATTCCCGATGACAACCAGGGTCTATTTTTTGTAGCACTAAAACCAATTAGCAAACGGAAACCGATGCCAGAGGTGATCAAAGATCTGCACAAAAAAATCTCCACGAGCACCACAGGAATCCAAGCCTTTTTAAAACCTTTTCCCCTGATCAATCTTCAAGTAGGAACGAGCGCATCTAAAGGAAATTATCAATATGCGCTGCAAAGCTTAGGTGATAAGGGGCTTTATGAGGATGCTGAAAAAATGCTCACAAAAATGAAGGCGCTTCCTGGATTTTCACAGGTCACAAGCGATATGCACATCAAACAGCCGCAGGTCAATATTGCAATTGATAGAGATCGCGCATCAAATTTCAATATCAGCGCAAACACCATCGAGCAGGCGCTCTCCTACGCCTATTCTGGTGGGAAAATCTCTACAATCAACACTACAACCAATCAATACGATGTGATCATCGAAACGTTGCCAAATGCCTATAAAGATCCATCAGTACTTTCTCGCATCTATCTCTCTTCATACCCAAGCACTCAAAATCCCTATCAAAAACAAGTCCAGGTTCCACTAAGTTCTCTTACGAGCTGGAAAGAAGGGATCGGACCGCAAAATATCAACCATTTTAATACCCTAAACTCCGTCACCATTTCCTTTAACCTCGACGGCGTGCCCCTTGGAACAGCTCTTCAAACTCTAAGTAGCGTAGAAAAAGAAACGCTCTCACCAAGCATCATGGGAAGCGTACAAGGAACGGCCGATGTTTTTAAAGCAACTTTTAGAAGCCTCACCTTTTTATTCCTTATCGCCATCTTCGTCATCTACATCATTCTCGGAATTCTTTATGAAAATTTCATCCATCCAATCACCGTAATGTCAGCGCTGCCTCCAGCAACGCTCGGTGGACTTCTCACCCTTCTGATTTTTAATGAGCCCCTCTCTCTTTATGCCTTTGTCGGCATCATTATGCTCCTTGGAATCGTGCTAAAAAATGGAATTATGATGATCGATTTTGCAAACGAAGAAATTTTGCATGGAAAATCCATTGAAGAATCCATCGTTTCCGCCTGTAAAATGCGTTTTCGCCCCATCCTCATGACCACATTTGCTGCCGCTATGGGAGCTGTCCCAATAGCACTTGGAATTGGTGGGCTCACAGCAGAATCTCGGCGCCCTCTTGGGCTTGTCATCGTCGGAGGCCTCCTTTTTTCCCAAGTTCTCACCCTTTTTGTAACGCCCATCGTCTTCATCTATCTCGAGCGTCTTCGAGAGAAATTCGGAAATAAACCCTTAATAGCTGATAATCAACAAGATAGCGCGTAATAACATCTTATTGAATTAATCTAAACTATTTGCTACAATAGTGTTGATATATTAATAATAAGGTTTGTAATTATGGCGATTAATGAATTCAAAGCTGGTCAAGTAATAATTATTGATATTACTTATGACATTATGGCAACAATCACTCAAAATGGCCGGGCTGTTCAAATTTCTGCTGACTCGCTACTCGCTACTCAAGAAAGAATTAATACATTTGCTCAAGCCCTGATAAACAAAGTATTAGAAACTCCAGATCTTGATGGGAGGATTATTCAACAAATCAATAGTACTCATACAACTCTTTCTGGAGAAAATTCTAGCATCGACCACACAGAAGACGTACAAGGACTTTGGAACCAATTTTCAAGTGAATTACTCCAACACGTTAGACCTGAAGCAAATCATGTCCACATTGCAGTAAATTATTCGGCACCTCAATTTGAAATCCGAGCGAGTCGCCCTCAAAACGCCCTCTGTTGCACTGTTGCAGCAACAGAATTTGCCTCAAACATACTGATGAAACATTCCACTAGAGATTTTTCGAGTCGAGAAATAGCGGAAATGGATACAATGCTAATGCAAGCTGAAGCAAAACATGCAGAGTTTCTTGAAGAAAGAAGAACTCATGAAGAGGAAGGGTTAGACTCAGAATCAGCAACTGTTGGCGCATATGACGCAGCACAACTTTATCAAGACGATTTGATTTCAACTGAAACGTATACAAGAAATGCTCAAATGCTCCCGTTTGATCCAGAGGAAAGAAAAACTCTCATTCAAGGCATTTTTGATAGCTATGAAGCTCAAAACGGAAACTGCGCGGGAACAATCACTGCCAATGGAAAAACCTATGGAATTGCTGTATTAAAACAAGAAGTTG
>DAOWHK010000089.1 GCA_030641465.1 Parachlamydiales bacterium
CCCAAAGAAGTGTTGGTTCGAGCGCAGATCCATACTTTTTCTTTTGCAAGCGAAAAAACAGCCTCATATACCAAGGATATTTTTCTTGTTTTTTCCTAGAAATTTTAGACATAAATTTTCTACTCCATTTTGGAGCTCTTTAATGCTTTCGAGAGATCAACTTTTTTTCAACAAGAAAGTCATAAGCTACAAGATAGGGGTCTTTTCTTTGAACATCGACCTCACCATTTAGCTTACGTATTTCTTCGTCTGAAATGAGCTGAGAAAGAGAGTTCAGAGCAGTTTTGACTTCCGGGTGCTTAAGCAAGATATCTTGCCGTGCAATCGGTGCTGCCAAATAAGATGGAAAGGCGTGTTTGTTATCCTTTAGTACCGCCAGATTATAAAGATCATTTCTCGCATCAGTACTAAGGCCTATTGTAAAATCAATGGAGCCGTTTTTTAGTGCTAAGTAAAGAAGGGAAAAATCCATCAGCATGGGCTTTTTGGTAAACTTTATTGCGTAGGTTTTAAGAAAATGATGATATTCTGGGCGATTAAAAACCTCAGGCTCAATGCCAGCTTTTAACTTCCCACCCTTTTTTAGGTAAGCTGAAAAGCTTGAGGCATCCGAAAGATTTAGGCGCGCTTTTTCTTCTTTTCTCATAAGAAGCACATATCCATCCATAAATCCAAAAGGCTTTAGCCACTCGATTTGATACTTCGATAAAAAAGCTTTCTTCACAAATTCATAGCTTTTTTCCGGATCGAATATCATGGGATCTTTTAAAATTTCTGCAATCCCTGTTCCTGTATACTCTGGATAAACATCGATATCACCTGATTGTAAAGCTGTAAAACAGATTAGCGTCCCACTTAAATTAAACTGCCTCTTTACTTGGAGATCCGTTGTTTCTTCGATAAGAATCGCCATCAGCTCCCCAAGAATTTGCTGCTCAGTAAAATCTTTTGCTCCAATAACAATTTGCTTAGAGGTGGGGGCTCTATTTAATGTAATCACTAAAAGAAATCCCACACCGATTATGAGCCAAATAGTGAGAAGGGAAAAGATTTTTTTTTGAATTACAAACATGGGTTTAATTACTTGGTAAAATCCATTTACCTGTTTTTTCTAAAATCCAATCAAAAATAATTGCAAGCAGAGCTGCGGGAATTGTACCGGCTAGGACAAGGTCAAGCTGCATAGTGCGTAATCCTTGAACGATTAGATCTCCAAGACCACCGGAGCCGACTAAACTTGTGAGGGTGACCATTCCAATTGTCCAAACAAGGGCAATACGAATCCCGTTCATTAGTACTGGAAGAGAAAGAGGAATCTCTACCCAAAAGAGGACTTGCCGCGATTTCATTCCCATCGCCCAAGCTACCTCTACCATTGTAGGGTTTACCTGTTTGATTCCGGTATAGGTATTACTGAGTATGGGAAGCAGCGCATATAACACGAGAACAATGATTGCAGGTAGTACGCCGGTTGTTGGTAAGTGAACAACGGGGCGCACAAGCGCAAGAAGAACTACGAGCAGGGCCAAAAGCGCAAGACCTGGTATTGTTTGAATGAGTGCAACAAGGCGCATTACGATTGCTGCAAACCTTGGGGATTTTGAGCGCGCTAGATAAATTCCAAGAGGAAGAGCAATGAGCAGCGCAAAAAAAAGAGAGATGAAGGTCAGCTCTAAGTGCTCGAGCGTCTTTGAAAGCATAACGGGGAGTAATTGTATAAAGCTATTCATTGTTATTTTTTTCTACCATTAAGATGCCTATGACTTTATCAAGAAGATCCTCTTTTATAAGATCTCCCATATAGACTTTTCCAGAAAACACGGGCAGGGATTTTCTTTTAGAGATTTTAAAAAGATCAAGCGCATCAATGAATGTATCTCTAATAGAAAGCTTGTATTTTTCCTGAGAAAAATGAACCGAAGCTTCGCTTTTAGATAAACCCGGAAACTCTTTTATTGTCTTAGTTAGAAGAGAAAGATGAAAGCGATGCATTCCCAAAAATTGATCGACAAATTCATTTACAGGGTTTTCTACAAGCTCTGCCGGCGTTGAGATCTGAAGCAACTTTCCTTCGTCTAAAAGTGCAATGCGATCTCCTAAAATAATGGCCTCAAAAATGTCATGCGTTACAAACACGACAGTTTTTTTTATTTCAGACTCGAGC
>DAOWHK010000133.1 GCA_030641465.1 Parachlamydiales bacterium
CCTCGTCCGGCTCTATAGCTGAGGCCAACAAGGGATGGGGGATTTTCGGTCTCTTCATTTTGCTTCATTTTTGCAGGCTTGCTAGCGACTGCAAACAGATTGAGCTCTTGTTTATATTTGCGCTGCAGCTTTTGACTGCGCTCAAGTGCATGGGCCGCTTGGATGTATTGCGGTTGCATCCTAGGATCTAGCTTGTTTGCAAGTAAAACTCTTTTTTGCAAATCAAGAAGCTCGGTATTGCGAGCAATGAGATATTTTTGCTGATCAACTTTGATTTTTTTTAAAGAAAGTTGCAGCTGAAATTTTTTTACGCTTTCTCCTTTAGGAGTTTGCAGCAGTGCTGCCATAAGTCTATTTTGGGAAATAGTGCAATGTCTTTCTTTGTCTTCATAGACCTTATGAATATGAAATTTTTCTTTGCTAAAGGCGTGCTGCTGATCTGGAGTAAGCGCAAAGGCTTTTGATAGAAGGCAAGAGGAAAGTAAGAGGCTAAGGAGTGTTTTTTTCATAATGGAGTTATTTTAATTTTTTATGAAGATTATGGTGTACAGCTCTCTCCAAAAGTGATGTTTGCATTCGGTGGATTTGGCGGAGTATACATGAATGCATTTGGTGGAGAAAAATTGTTATATTCTAGTTGATTTTTTGATTTTGCATGAAAGTTAATAGTGCCCCCATTTGCATCGACTGTAAATTGAATGGGAGTTTTACTTTTGTTGCCTTTCATTGATGTATTATAAATGGAGTTTGTATCTCCTATAATGTGCACGCCTCTTGAAGTAAGGAAGTTTGTCATGGAATTTTTGGAGATGTTTACATCAACTGTTTGCGGCCCGGCGCAGTTAATAAGTATTCCATCTACAGCTACGGGTGGGGAGTACGAGTTGATCGTGTTTTTTGAGATGGTGATTTTTGAAGGGCTACTTAGCGCAAGAAATTCAATGGCGTCATCAGGTGTTGCGGGAGTGCCTTTTCGGGTAATCACATTTGATATAATTTCCGCAGTTCCTCCGATTCCGGTAACTCCAATATTAGAAGTAGCATTCGATACGATTTTGTTATTATTAATACCTATTACACTTCCAGCTGTTGTATTGACTACGATATCAACTGGAGTAGTATTTGAAGATGTAGTTATGCAATTGTTTGAAATCATTGCAGGGCCGCCTGAGGTATCAATAAATTTTATAGCAAAGCTATTTAGGCCTGAATAATTTCTATGGGTATTATTTGCAATAATTGTTGGGCACTGAGAAGATGCGCGCTCGATTAATATTTGACCGTTTGCAGTACTATTTCCGGTAAAGGTATTACTGTTAATACATGTAAATCCTGTCGATTCAATGAGTATACTAGCCCCCGTTGCAAGCGATCCGGAGAAATCATTACTTGAAATGGTAAGGTTTGCTTTGTTTAAAGCCTTGATGCCATTGCCATCTGCGTGTTGGATGTTAAATCCATCGATAGTAGAGTTGTTTTCCATTTTTATGACATCATTTTCTGGAAAGATAATGGTTGGATTGCCACAGGTTTGGTCTGGAATTTTTACGTTGTTAAGATAAAAAGTTTGTCCAGAGCCTTGCAGCCGTTGCCCTTCTAAAATGGTATATCCTGTATCGTAGCGATTTGTGGTTCCATCTCCTCTAAATACGTAGACTAGGTCATCGCAAGTAGTAGAACTATTTTGCGCTTTTTCAAAAGAGTAGAAAGGTTTTTCAAAAGTTCCGCAGCCAGGGTTTGTGCTCTTGTTATTGACAAAGATGGCCCTTAGGACTTTTCCATTGCAGTCCTTTAGAGAAAAGTTTTTCTGTTCTTTTTTTGTGGGGATGATTTCGGCTCTTTCAGGGCGACTTTTTGTTCTTTGGATAAGAGCATCTTTTGCTGAGCATGTTCTAGCACGGGCCGTTTTTTTGCCAATTGGCACTGAAAAGGAAATCGCGCCTTGTGCACGTGTGTTGTACACGCGATCAGCAGAAATAACGAATTCAAGGCCTAGCATATCGAAAAATTTCGCTTTGATTCTCCCTTTAAATCCGTAGGCGCTCTCAAACGTTGTCTCTTTCACTTGTTTTCCAAAGAGGTAATAGGAGCCAACGCCTACATATACGTTTGCTGAGCGGCAAAAATCTCCTGGAATGGGGATTCCAAGTTCTGCGTTGATTGTGGGAATTGCTTTATATGTCACTCTTTTGACGTTGATCGTATTCCCTTTAAATTTACGAAATTTTAGAGGGTCTATTTTCTCATTATTTGCGAGCGGGATGGACCCATTTAAGCGGATATCAAAATAGGGGAAGAGACTTTCAAGTCCCATTCCTACTTGATGAGTGTCAAGTTTTTTTGAGGATCTAAAATCGTAATAGAGATTTGCTCCTAAAGAAAAGTTATTTGTATCGCTTGTAAACCGAAGGCCACCACCTAAATTAGAAGCAAAACGGCCATTATTAAAAATGTGGGCTCTTGCGTCTAAAAAGGGTTGAAAAGATCGTTCCCAATTTGGGGTAAGAAAGAGCAATCCTGAGGTATAACTGCGTTTATAACCAACCCCTCGTCCGGCTCTATAGCTGAGGCCAACAAGG
>DAOWHK010000147.1 GCA_030641465.1 Parachlamydiales bacterium
AAGCGCAAGGGCTTTCATCCCGCAACTTGCAGCCTGATCTACAAGCGCTGCAATCGATGCTGTAGAATTTAAAATGGAATATTGGGAGTGGGTGTGTAAAGAGATCCAGGACATAGCTCAAGATGTTACCAAAGACAAATGTGTGTGTCTAGAAGAATATATTTCAATAATCTGACTTTCTCACAGCTCTTTGAAAGGCTAATGCATCATCTAAAAGATGTCGATCTCCCCACTTTTCTAAATCTCCTTCAATAACAACTCCAGAAGTTTTCGCCTCTTGAGCGAGATTCCTACAAATTACCGGCCGCAAAAAAGGCAGCATCCTCCATCTTCTAATATCACTTTCTGCATCATAGTCGGTAAATGACAACTTTCTTAGTTTAGGGAAATTTACTACATATCTCGGCACCCCTTTTAGAGGGTTATCTTCAAGATTCAGCATAATCAAATTCGACAAACAATTAAATTGCTCAGGTAAAATTTCTATTGAATTCTTTGAAAGCTCAAGCTCAACTAAATTAGTTAATCTACTTATTCCTTCAGGAATCTCCCTTAATCGACAAGAAGCTAGAAGAAGATAATTTAAAGAGGAGTTCTCACAAATTCCCTCAGGAAATTTTTCAAAAGGATTTCCAGAAAGGTTTAAGGATATTAATTGCTCAAAACGATTAAACGACGGAGGAAATTCTCTCAAAAAACCAAAACAAAAATTCATAACAACTGCCCGCTTGAACTCCCCAAGCACCTCTGGCAAAAAGCAAATTTTAGACCCTCCATACCCAATATGTTCTACACTTTTACTCTGCTCACTAAGCTGATTACGCTTCTCAAAACATTTTGTAAAATAAATAAATTTTTGAGCCTCTAAGCTCAACTCTCCCTCTCTAAGAACACCCATATCCCATAAAATGGCAAACTCATCTTCGTCTGCAATGTCATAAATAAGCTCAAGTTTTTTTGAAATAGAGTGAATTAACGAATCACAATTCTGATTAAAGGGATACGGCTGCATTTCCCGCGCTTCGTTACATACTGCATATTGCTTATGTACCTCTTTAAAAATAGCTTGTATTTTCTCATTTGGTGGGAGTTGAGAGTTTAAAAGAGCTCGCAAGCTACACAAATCAGGGCCATTTTCTCGCACGCACCCTTTAATTCGATATAGCGTAAAATTGTAAAATTCCTCAGAATTCACAATCGCTTTAAACCTTTGACAAACGGGAGCTAATTGAGAAGGCCTTCCCTCTGCAAAGACATTAATTAGCAAATCATCAGAAAGACGAATCATTACAGCCTTTATTTTATTGAAACAACTGATTACATCTTACAATTAAACATGTTTGGGATTGACTTTCACTGACCAAAGAGGCAGCAGCAGCGCTGTAGCAATCACTCCGCAAACACCCATAATCACAAAAAATCCATACCAACCATAATCTTGTGTAATGCGGCCAATCGGATAACCAGCCGTAGCGGCTCCTAAATAAGCAAACCATCCGACAAAACCTGTCGCAGTTCCCGCCGCTTTTTTATGTGAGAGCTCAGCCGCAGCTATGCCAATTAACATCTGCGGACCAAAAATTAAAAAGCCGATTGCAAACATCATAACCGATGCTAAAAAAAGCTGATCTGATGGCACCATCCATAGGCCAAAAAGAGCCGCTACTACACCCATACAAAACAAGGCGTTGATTGGACCTCTTTTTCCCTTAAAAATTTTGTCGGAGAAAAATCCTGCAGCAAGACTTCCTAAAAAACCGCCAATTTCAAACCAAAAAATTGTTGTTCCCGCAGGAAGAAAGGAAAATCCTTTATTCTCCATTAAAAATAACTGCCCCCAATCATTAATTGCAGTGCGAATCATATAAACAAAAAAGTAAGAAAAAGCAAGAATCCAAATGTAGCGGTTTTTCAACACAAAATCTAAGAGAATTTGCTTTGTTGTAAGTTCTTTTTGCTCTTCACGCACGTCAATTTTTTCAATAGAGGCGTCCTCATCATGAACAATTTGCTTATACTTTTCAATGGGAGGCAGCCCCATAGATTTTGGGGTATCTCTTAATCGATTGATCAGAAAAAACCCGACAATAATACACATGATTCCAGGTAAATACATTGCATAGCGCCATCCAAAGGCGTTCGCTGCAAAGGCCGCAACAAACGGGATAAGGGCGCCACCTACATTGTGGGATGTATTCCACATACCCCACCACCGTCCTCTTTCTTTTTGGCAGTACCAATGTGTTAAAAGTTTAGCGCAAGGGGGCCACCCCCAACCCTGAAACCACCCATTCAATCCCCAAAAAAGTGCAAAAAATAAAATGGTTGAAGAAAGACCAAAGCAGATATTAAATATTCCCGTTAAAATCAATCCCGCACCCATGAAATAGCGCGGATTTGACTTATCACCCAAAATTCCGCTTAAAAACTTACTAAATCCATAAGTAAGGGAAAGAACGCTACCAAGAATCCCTAAATCCCCTTTATCAAAGCCCAAACTTTCAATCATTGCAGGCATTGCAAATGTAAAACTTTTACGAGTGAAGTAATAAAAGGCATAGCCAATATACATTCCGTAGAAAATTCTAAGGCGCCAGTATTTGTATTTTTTATCGATGCGAGCTTTTTCTTCATCGCTATTTTGATCTAAAGAAGGCTGCGTCTCATCTATTACACTCACAAAAAACCTTGGTATTTGCTTCGGAAAAACATCAGGAGGTTAATCAGTACCCCCTGCTTCTGTCAATCATATTCTACAAAAGCGATTTCGGTTTATTTTATTGATTATATAAAATAAATTCAAATTTACTTAAGGACAAAGAAAGAATAAGCCCATGAATGGAATCAGTGACGAATTTCAAAAACCTATTCGACCGATTGACGCAGAAGAGCAAGACCACTTACGTGTAACTCCCAGCGAAAAAGATAAAAAAATGAAGGAAAGAGGAACTCGCTTTCAAAATTTCGAACAAAAAGGAGGTAAGTTTTTATTGCTCACACCCCTTCTTTTTCTGCTTAAAAAAGTATTAACTCTCACGGGAAATACAAAAGAAGAAAAGTTGCAACTAGCAATACAGATCGACGCACTTGGCGAAAGCATCCTTAGAATGAAAGAAACCTTAGACCTCCTAAAAAATGAAGACTTAAGTAACAACGCAAAATATTCTCAAAGGTTTTCCGAACTTTGGCATTTAATGAATAAGCAATATGAACACATCCAATTAAGCAAAGAACTTTCCGCAATAAACCTTAATCCTTTGGGGAAATTCCTAGACAGTGTAAACAATTATCCTCCTAATACAGAGCATTCTCTTGGATATTATTTATCAGAATATGCAGGAAAAGATTGGCTACCTCTTCCTTTTATAGAAATACTCAAAAAAATCCATACAGATTATATTATCAATAAAGCAGATAGTTATTTAGAAAGATGGGATGTCTTTCTAACCGAAAGTTTAAAACTTTAGCCATAGAAAAATAACTCCCCTTTAGATTATCATATGTCATAAGCTTTTATTATAAGGAATTCAGATGGAATATCAGCTTCCAAAAGGCGTATTTGATATCCTCCCCGCATCCGTTGGGGGTGATGATGCATGGAGAACCTCTGACCGGTTTCAATATGTAGAAAGTGTTATGAGAAAAACAGCTCATGACTATGGATTTTACGAAATTCGCACCCCAATTTTTGAAAAAACCGAGTTATTTATTCGAGGGGTCGGCGCATCTTCAGATATCGTTTCAAAAGAGATGTATGTATTTGAAGATAAAGGCAAACGTTCCATGACACTAAGACCTGAAGGAACAGCTCCTGTCATGCGCTCAATTATCGAAAAAAATCTGGATAAATATGCAGATTTCAAAAAACTTTTTTATATTGGGCCCTACTTCCGTTACGACCGCCCTCAAGCAGGAAGATATCGCCAGTTTCACCAATTTGGAGTAGAAGCCATCTGCGATCCAAGTCCTTTTCAAGATCTAGAAGTTATTGATATGATTTGTGAACTCTATAATAGACTCGGGATAAAGAATATTAACGTGATGTTGAATTCGGTTGGCAATGAAGCCTGTCGCATTCCCTATAAAAAAGCTCTTATCGAATTTTTAAAACCTCATTTTCATGACCTATCAAAAGAGAGCCAGATAAGATTAGAGCAAAATCCTTTGCGTATTCTAGATACGAAAAATGAAAAAGAACAAGAGCTCTTAAAAAGCGCACCTTCCATTCTAAAATACCTTGATGAAGAATGTGAAGAGCATTTCCACGCTCTTTGCACTCTTTTAAAGAAACAAAATATCCCCTTTATTATTAATCAAAATTTAGTCCGAGGTCTTGACTACTATAATAAGACCGTGTTTGAAATTACGTCTGATGTTCTCGGAGCACAAAACACTATTGGTGCCGGAGGGAGGTACGACGGCCTTACAGAGCAGTTAGGAGGAACCCATCTGCCAGCATTTGGTTATGGGACCGGAATTGAAAGAATTTTACTCACAATGGCAGGTCAAGAGTGTTATTTCCCTAAAAAAGCCCATCCATTTGCATTTTTTATTGCATTGGGAGAGGATAGCAAGAAGGTAGCTCTTGATCTCATGTATCAAGCAAGACATCAAGCTATTCCTTCGGAAATCTCCAATAAAAAAATTCAAAAGGCCCTACAAATAGCAAATTCCATGAAAGCTGAATTTGCAATCATCATTGGCGATGAGGAACTTGAAACTAATAACCTACAAATAAAAAATCTAAATACTCGTGAAACCATCTCCTGCAAAAGAGAAGAGTTCATAGAGACGCTAAGTAAGTATTGGAAGGAATTAAATGCTAACAAATAAACGCACCCATCATTGCAATGAGCTTAGTCACATTAACGTTGAAGAAAAAGTGCATTTAATTGGCTGGGTTCATAGAAGACGGGATCATGGAGGGCTGATTTTCATTGATCTTCGCGATAGGAATGGACTGACGCAGCTCCTTTTTGATCCAGAAAAAGCAAAAAACGCCCATAATTTAGCCGGAAACTTGCGTAGTGAATGGGTTATTCAAGTTGAGGGAAAGGTCGTTCCTCGAGCAGAAGGGATGATAAATCCAAATCTACAAACCGGGAAAATTGAAATTGAAGTCTTTGATCTAGAAATTATCTCTCAGGCCAAAACCCCTCCTTTTTCTATCTGTGATCAAGAAATAAATATCAGTGAAGACCTCCGCCTTAAATATCGCTATTTAGACATTAGAAGAGGTGAAATTGCTGCAAATTTACGTCTGAGACATCAAGCAATGATGGTCATTCGAAAATATTTAGATTCCTTAAGTTTTCACGAGATTAGCACCCCCATATTGGGACGCTCAACACCTGAGGGCGCAAGAGATTACCTCGTTCCCTCCCGCGTATATCCTGGCAATTTTTATGCTTTGCCCCAATCACCTCAAATTTTTAAGCAACTGCTAATGATTTCAGGGATGGAACGTTACTTTCAAATTGCGCCGTGCTTTAGAGATGAAGATTTGCGATCAGATAGGCAGCCTGAATTTACGCAAATTGATATCGAAATGAGTTTTGGTGATACAGAAGACATTATAGATATCACTGAAGCGCTCATGATTGCACTCTTTAAAGAGTGCCTAGGAATAAATATTGGCAATCAATTTCCCCGCCTTACTCATGCAAAATGCATGGAATCTTATGGGTCAGACCGCCCAGACCTCCGCTTTGCAATGCCTCTTATCCGCATTGATCATATTGCACTTAAATCAGAATTTTCCGTTTTTTTAAACGAGCTGAAAACTGGCGGCTGCGTCAAATGTTTATGTGTCAAAGGTGGCGCTGATATTTCTCGCAAAGAAATTGATGCTTATACTGCATTCGTTTCAGAGTTTGGACTAAAAGGTCTCGGTTGGATGAAAATGCAAGAGGATAAACTCCACTCAAGTATCACAAAATTTTTTAGCGAGGATCTTCTTACTCAGCTTGCATCTCATACAAATGCAGAAAATGGCGACTTGTTACTATTTGCTGCAAGCAGTGAGTCCCTTGTCAATAAATCGCTCGATCATTTAAGGCGTAGATTAGCAAAAAATCGAAATCTCATAGATCCAAATGTTTATAAATTCTTGTGGGTCACAGATTTTCCACTATTTGAAATGGATGCAGAAAATGGTCGCATAAAAAGTGTGCATCATCCTTTTACCCACCCTCATCCCGAAGACATCCATCTCCTGGAAAAAGACCCCCTAAAAGTACGTTCAGACGCATATGACATCGTTCTTAATGGTTATGAGCTAGGGGGTGGCTCAAAGCGGATTCATAATCCAGAAATGCAGCAGGAAATTTTTAAAGTATTAAAAATTTCCCCAGAGGATGTAAAAAATAAGTTTGATTTTTTTGTCGAAGCACTCAAATATGGTACACCACCACATTTAGGCATCGCTATGGGGCTTGATAGAGTAATCATGTTACTTGCAAAAACGGATAACATAAGAGATGTTATTGCATTTCCTAAAACACAAAAAGCAAGTGATTTAATGATGCAATCTCCCTCAAGCGTAAGCGATGAACAATTAAACGAACTAAAATTACAAACTGAATCAAAAGAAATATATTGGCTATAAATAATATGCATTCTACAGTAGATTTTTATGGTCATAGGAGAACTAGTTATGCTTAACCAATATTTTCGTATGCCACGTGCATGCCTCATCGCACTTTTCTCAACTTTGCTAGTTTCAGGAAACTGCTTTGCAAACGACTCGGAAAAACCAGAAGAAAAAAAGCAAGAAATCGATGGAAACATTC
>DAOWHK010000123.1 GCA_030641465.1 Parachlamydiales bacterium
ATATGAAAATCGATGTACAAGCACTGGATGTGGATTTTTATGCTTTTTCTGGGCACAAACTTTACGGTCCCACAGGGATTGGAATTCTTTATGGAAAAAAAGAACTTTTAGAAGAGCTTCCTCCTTACCAGAGTGGAGGAGATATGATTGAAAACGTCTCTTTTACGAAAACTACCTATCAACCCATCCCTCTTAAATTTGAAGCAGGTACGCCCCTAATCGCTCAGGTGATAGGTCTTGGTGCTGCAATTTCCTATGTAGAAAACATTGGAATGGACAGAATCTCTGAGTGGAAAACCCTTTTGCTAAATAAGGCTACAAAAAAACTGCAAGAAATTGATGAAGTGAAAATCATTGGCACATCTGATAGTAAAGGCTCAATCATAAGCTTTATTGTTGACAAAGTGCATCCGCTCGATATCGGCACGATTTTAGGTCTTCGAGGCATTGCAATACGAACTGGAAATCTTTGTGCACAGCCAACCCTAAAAGTGTTTGGACAGTCAAGCCTTGCCCGCATCTCGTTTGGGCTCTACAACTCTTTTGATGAAATCGATTTTTTTATCCACTCGTTAAAAGATGCCATCGCATTATTAAAACCCACAATGTCCTACTAAGCACTTTCTTAAGACAAAATAAAGAGATTGTGAATTTTGCGTAAAGAATCTTATTGAAAGCATATTTCTTCTGATTTAGCATTTTCAGCTGTATTCAAAACTTCAAGGGAGAATAAAAATGGCAGCAGTAACAGCCGCAAGACCTGAAATAGTAAGTGCATATGATACTCAATCTATTGCATTTGAAGCTCATAGAAATGCTTGTAATGAAACGTTTCGGGGAAGAAGTGTTACAGTCGGACCTAACGGTTTGGGCTATTGGGCAGTTAGCGGTGTTTATCAAAAAGTGGCGAAGCTTGTGAAAAAATATCGTGATGATATTCCAAAGTTGCAAGAAAAAGGCCTTCAAAACATCTCTGAAGAAGATCAATCAAAAGCCACGATTCTTATTAATCAACTTTTCCTGGATCTTAATAATAAAGGAATTAAAGATTTTGAAACACTAGCCTTAGGTCATCATTTCCTTAGAAGTTGTAATAATGTCCGTATGGCTATGGCGCCGAATCAAAGGACAGATTTTGCAAAACTTCTGATTGAGCTAGGAAGTAGCGCTGATGGTCAGAAATTTTGCAAAATGAAGCTTGGTCTTCTTCCAATTGCTGTGCAAGTGTATGAGCAGACACTGCAAAAATCTTCTTCCTCAAGCGCCGAAAGCATGCCAAGATTATTACAAAATTTGATGGAGATGAAAGGAAGGCTCGAAGATCATACTGCAAAAACTGCACTACTAAAATCCCATATTGAAGCGATGCCATTTGATGCTGAGTTAGAAGTTTTTCTTGCAGCAAATAATTTACCAACAGAGCTTGCAGAACTTGGGGATTTAATAGATCAGTTCGATCGGTTAAAAACATTTGATGCATCTGTTGATGATAAAGCATATTTCCTTTTACTTTTGCAAAGACGTGTTTCCGATGAGCAAAAAATTGATAATCTTGGATTAGTTGACAAGACTCTTGAGCAAGTACTTGAAGAGCTAAAGTTGCCAGCTGAGCTTGCAGGAAATCCAGCAATCAAAGATGCATTTGAGCCTGCAAAAGGAAAATTTGCAAAAGTTTTAGCAAAATGTATTTTTGCAGAGGCGATTATTAAAGCGCATCCAGAAGCTTCTTCAAATCCGATCCTAAAAGGCGCACAAGAAGCACTTCCTTTGATGACATCACTTGACACAATCGCAAAGCCTGCAGAGGCTATGGATGCGTATAGAAAAGATATTCGTAGCAAGATTTTATTTAGTGACTGGGGTAACGATACAGCTGTTGGCTTAGGTAGTGTATTAAAGCGGCATTTGGATCACTTACTTGAAAAAGAAGCAGACGCAGGTGTATATCCACTGTCTACTTTTGTCGCTGATATCGTGAAATATGACTTAGTAGAGACGCTTCAAACGATGCTGCTTTCCGCAAACAGTAAAGATGCAGCTAATGCTGTAATGTGTGAGCGCCTAGCAGGATCACAAAGACAAGGACAGCCTCACGAAACAGAGCAAGAGCCAGAAGAAATCATGGCAGCTCAGTTTGATCTCATAGACAGACTTGTTGCAGCTTATAAAAAGCGCTAAGTGATTTTTTAGAAGTTTATTTATAAAAGACCTAGCCTATTTTTAGACTAGGTCTTTTATGCTGCCTAAGAGTTATCTTAGACAGCAGCTCAATAGTTAATACGGGGCTATTATACAGTCCTTCCAGTTCCTGCAACTACTTTTAATACTCTGGATCTTGCGCCGCTCACCTCTTCTTCTATTATGCTAACACTTACTCCTGGATTAACTTCAAGTTTCCAATCTCCACCATGAATAGTTTTTGTAACACCACCTTTAGCTTTTTTCATTTTTGTAGAACTTGCTTTTTTTCTAGTTGCCATCTTTTTCTCCTTATTACGTATCATTTTTTTAACAAACCCATCTCTATTTTTAATTTAACAACTTATTAATAAAATGAAAAGACAGTAATTAACAGAGTTAAAAAAGGTCGTTTTAAATTAAAGAAGATCCATAACTTAGAGATGTTAATTAATTGAGAGGATGTCTGGGGAGTATTTGGGCACAAAAAAAGCCTGAAGGATTATTCCCTCAGGCTTTTTGCGTTAAAGCTTGGATTCGCTTCGATTAGAAGTCGAATCTAGCTTTCAGGGTTAGACCTTGAGTTACTAGGTCGCCATGTGCTGTTTCGTCGTACAAATGTAGAAGATTGTTGTGGTTAATCCAAATTTGCTCTTCCCAACCAGCTGATAGTCCGAAATGGTAATCATCATCAGAGAACCACCAGTCGTATCTAAGTCCTAGTTCTAGTTCAAGCACAGGCTTGATTGTGTAGAAACTATTGTTAGTGTTTAGGATATTGATGCGTGAGCATTTTCCACAATCATCTGGAGTAGAATTACCATTGCTGTCTCTACGATCTATGTCAAATTTTGACCATAGAGCAGATAGAGCAAAGTCACCGTACAAGCAGAAGTTTTTCATGAAATACCAAGCAGTATCAAGTCCAGTACGGATACCAAATCCCCAATAATCTTGGTTGTTTCTCATTATATATGTTGTTTGGTTAACAAGGCTTTCTGTAGAGCGGTCTACAAAATATTTTACTTTGTAATCTTGATCAATCCAAGCTCCTTTGAAACCGAAGTGTGGTCTTAAAGTTAGGTATTGGCTGATGTAGTGATTACGAGCAAGTTCAATATCAATTACATTGAAGTGAACTTTCCATTTTGCAGATGCAGAACGGATATTTGAGCTTGCTGAGTTGCAATCATCATTACAATCTGTAAAGCATGTTAATACAGGCTCGCAGGTAGGAGCGATATCCCACATTGGAAATATTCTTCCATTGCAAGGAGAACATGGGTCACCACATGGGTCACCACATGGGTCGCAACTTTTAGATTTAGGTGTGCTACCTGAAGAATTGGAAACTTGTAACCAAGTATATTCAGCTGCAACGTCCCAACCATCGTGTCCAAGGTTAAGTCCAAGACCAACTTTGAAACCTGGGCTCCAATCATCAGCAACGTGACGAACGCTTCCGCGTCCAACGCTACCAGTTGTTCCAGTTCCGCCACCAGGGGAAGTATTGTTATTGCCATTACCGTAGTTAGTTAATGCATAAGCCATGCCATCTTGACGTAAATTCCACCAGATAAAATCTGCTGTAATGAAAACGTCTGCACCATTTGAGACACGTGGGCCTGCATTTGGTGTGATTTCATTCATATGTGAATTGTCGTTCGTTGAACGTGTGTTTTGCGTGTTGGTATCGTCTGCATGTACGAAACTCATCAAGCAACCGCATACAATGCCAGTTAATGGCAACAGTTTTTTGAGATTCAGGTTCATTCTCTTTTTTTCTCCCTGTTTTAATAAATCAGATGATTTTTTTTTGTGCATAATTTTTCATGATTGTTAATAAATAAATACATTATTGATAAAAAAAAAATCTGTCAACAAAAAGGGCGAAAAACTTGAAAAAAGTTTATTTTTTCTTGAGAAGACGGGGATTTTTTTTTAATGGATTTGTTCATAACAAGGTTTTTTTGGTTAATTTTGACCGCGTTATATTGCGACCTGCCTTTTGTGTTTTTCATAAACTTGGTGTGAGTAAAACAGCTTGAGTATTAAAAATCAAGTCGACATGTAACTCTGAAGGAGGAATTTAATATATTTCCGTTTGGAGAGGTCTTAATCAACGGAACAATAGCTATGATCTGGAACATTGGTTTTTTCGAACAGACCCCTAAAAGGCAAAGCGGGTTTTGATTGTGAGTCCTTGGAGACTTAAATCTCCATGATTACTCTCATTATAAAGATGGATTAGTTGATTATGGTTAATCCACACTTGCTCTTCCCATCCAGCTTGGATGGAAAAATGATAGCAATTGTTGTTAAACCAGGTTTCAAATCGAAGTCCGAGGCCTAACTCTAGTACTGGTTTAACAGTATAGATATGACTTTTTGTGTTAATCCATGTGATAGAATTATTGCAATCGCAAGAAAGAGCTTCCGCGGTGTCTTTTCGATGAACAGTATAGTGAGAGGACATGCCAGTTAAGGCAAAATCTCCATAGATACAGAAATTGGAGTTCAAATACCAGCAAGTGTCAAGTCCTGCTCGGAGGCCAATACCTGAGTAGTCTTGATTATTTTGCATTTTCCAGCTCAGGT
This sequence comes from Parachlamydiales bacterium, assembly GCA_030641465.1. Lineage (GTDB taxonomy): Bacteria > Chlamydiota > Chlamydiia > Chlamydiales > Simkaniaceae > DAOWHK01. Next base: position 4,777 of record DAOWHK010000123.1, read on the forward strand.
TTTGTGTAGGAGTGCTATTTGAGTGATAGTTAACTTGATAATCTTGATTGATCCAGCCTCCCTTTAAACCAACATGCGGCCTAAGTGCTAGATTTGTACTGATGTAATAATTGCGGGCAAGTTCAAGATCAAACATATTGAAGGATAGATCCCACTGTGATGCTGCGGAGGAAATTAGATCACAGGGTTTCCCATATTTGGGACGAGGGTAGCGATTTCCAATATTCCAAAAAGGATAAAGCCTTGAATTACACGTATTTCCTGCGTGACTACTATCATGCGTTTGGAGCCGAGTATATTCAGCAAAGATATCCCATCCGTCATGTGCAAGGTTTAGGCCAAGACCGATTTTAAATCCTGGATCCCACTTAGTTCCTGCGCGGTGCACGGAACCTTTGCTAGCGTTACTAGTGCCAGTTCCAAAGCCTGAGAGGGCGTAACTTAATCCATCTTGCCTGGCGGTAAAGTAGATGAAATCTGCACTGAGAATGAAATTTATTCCATTTGTCACTACAGGGGGAGTTGCTGGAGTGATTTCTTTTGGGGCGTTGCTGTCTGCGTATAAATGACTACATAGGATCCCAAGTATTGGGAATATGCGATGCAAAACGGATTTCATAGGAAGAGGCTCTTTTTTTTCACACTCCTATTTTTTGTCCTCTGTTGTCAATAAAAAACGGAGGAAATTTACCCTATAAAATATTTTGCTTGTTGAATGATTGTTTGTATTGTTTTTAGCCAGTCAAATGATTGTTTTGCGAACTGTTTTAGGACAAAAAACCAAGCGGCCCATAATAGAAATAGTCCAAGAAGAGATTTTAGAGACATTCCAAGGAATGCGATTTGTACTTGCGGCGCTAAACGATTCGCGATCCCAAGAAACATTTCGGCCATGAGAATAGCCAGAAGGGAGGGAGCTGCAAGTTGCAATCCTATGGAGACTATATGGTTGAGAATGCCGAGAATTGTTTTCCAAAGGGCATTACTTAAGGAAAAAAAGGATTGATCAAAAAAACTATCTACTGGAACAAGCTCATAGGATTCTCTTAGTGCTTCAAAAAAGTAGAAAGGGCCATCGATTTGAAAAAATATCAAAATGAGAAAGTAATTGTACAATATTCCGATAGGAGAGGCTTGTATTGCAAGCGAGGGGTCTTGTGATTGCATAATTGATGCACCGCGGAGATAATCGATATAAATACCGGCAGAGGTCACGACATAGAAAGGGATTGCCGTAAGAAAGCCTAATACTAGCCCAATGAGAAGCTCTTTTAGGGCAAATCCGACAAATGCCATATTTGTTTCGAGAAGATTTGAGGAGTTCACCATAACAATAGGGAGAAAAATTACACTTATGGATAGGGCAATACTAGCTCTTGCAAAAGTTGGCGCAATTTTTGCTCCAAGAAAGGGTGCTAGTCCAACAATTGGCGCAATGCGAAAAAGAGTCATGAGAAACATGAGTATGATGCCGACAGGGGAGAGCTCTGCATAGGTTTCAAAAAAGCTTAGATAATCGGCAGTCATCGATTATGCGTTCCATTTTGGGAAATTTTGGAAAATGGTATTTGCAAATTGTATAATCTGCGCGCTTAAAAACCCTCCCATAAACATCAATGTGAGGATGACAGCTACGAGTTTTACTGTAAAAGAGAGTGTTTGCTCTTGGATTTGGGTTGCGGCTTGAAAGACGGCAACCATAAGACCGAGTGTCATACTTATGAGAATAGGCGGTCCTGATAATATCAAGATTAATAATAAAGCTTGATAAGCTAATTGATGAATTTCTATTTCGTACATATTCGCTCTTATCTAAAGGTTAATACAAGCCCTTGAACTACAAGGGTCCATCCATCAATCATCACAATTAGTAGTAGCTTCAGTGGAAGTGCGATAGTAAGTGGTGAGAGCATCATCATTCCCATTGCAAGTAAGATATTTGAGGTTACTAAGTCAATGACAAAAAATGGCAGATAAATCAGCACTCCAATTTCAAACGCAGCTTTTAGCTGAGAGGTGATAAAGGCGGGGACGATCACAATAAAGTCAGTGGGTTTTAGGGACTCGCGATAGGGCTCTGGAAAACTACGCTGTGCTAAGTGATAAAAATTTGTTTGATGCTTTCCCTGAATGTTATTTTGTAGAAACTTCTTCATCGGCTCTTTTGTTTTATCAACGACGTTGATAATAAATTCCGCTGATGGGCCGCTAAAAAGATCTTTTGGAGCCGCCTCTTTAATATAAGCACTTCCTTCATTGTACATGGCAAGGCCTGTTGGTGCCATCACGTATATTGTCATAATTAAGGAAATTCCTACAATGACTTGATTTGGAGGAGATTGTTGGACGCCAAGAGCACTTCTTAGAAGAGAAAGAACAATGACCATTTTTAAAAAAGAGGTGAGTAACATGACAGCAAAAGGAAGGAGTGCAACACCTGCTAAGACCGCAAGTTTTGAAATGAGGCCAGCTGCTGGAGGGCTTTGTTCTTCTGTTTGTTCTACAGGTGCTTGCGTTTCTTCTGCTGCATTCATAGATGCATGGAAGGTAAAGCAAAAGCTAAGAAGCAGTAGTAGAAGGAGATTTCGTTTCGATTTGATGAGCTGCATTAAGAGTGCCTTAAAAGGTTAACGTTTCATAAAAGCTGTAAAAGCTGATTCTAGAGCGCGCCATTGATTGTCGAGGCTCGCATTTATGATACCAGCTTCTGTTTCTATGATGCAATCACCCTTTGCAATATCTGCTCTTTCAACAATGGAAAAATTTTGTACTTGATCGAGGAGTTTTTTAATATTTTCTTTTTCTTTGTCTAAAATGACTTTGTCGTCTTTATTAACAATGATTTTAACTATATGGCTCTCTGTCACAGGTTTTAGCGCTTGCGTGACAATATCGATGATTATTTCGGGGTGAGATTTTAACTCAGCCCCGACAATTTTCTTTGCAGCTTTTAGTGCAATCGGAAGCACTGCTTGCTGGAGATCATGATTCATCTTTTTGATATGCTCATCAAGAGCGAGCAGCGCAGTATTAAATTCAGTAAGCCCTTCTTGGTAGCCTTTTTCTTTTGCCTTTTTTGTAAGTTTCTTGCATTCGATTTTGGTATCTTCTAGGAATTTTTTTGCATCATCTTGAGCTCTTTCAAGAACTTCAGCAGCATCTAGAAGCTGACTTAATTGCTTTTCTGGAATAATTTTTGCATTCGTTGCGGGATGGACTGTATCTTCGTTTAGTAAAGAGAAGTATTTCATGAGTAGTTATGCGCCTTTTGGGTTTTTCAAAAAAGTGGTTAAATGAATCACTTGATCAACAAGAGCGTCTTGTGCTTTTTCATTGTTAATATCGCGGCAAAGTTTTTGAAACACTTTTGCGCGCCCTGTGTCTAAATGCCGAGTAATGTGCCAAACAAGCGCGGGGGTTGCTCCATATAGTGCCTTCGCAAGGCGGTTTAGTCCTCTATGGTGCAGTACTTTTTTGAGCTGGTCGAGATCCCCATCCCATTTCTCCAGACCAAGAGGAGTAGTAGAAAACAGGTCTTTTTGTGCTTTAATCTCTCGCAGAAATTTCATCTGAGTTTGACTTAGCATTTCTTGAAGTAGCTTGATTTTACTTACCTGCACAAGTTGTTTAATTTCTGTGGATAGGTCATAAAGGCCTAAGTAATCTATGAGTGAAATCAAAACTTCTTTTGAAAGATCTAGGAGAAGATTTAAGGGGTTTTCTGGCAGATATTCTATGGGTAAATAATTTTCCTCATCAGATATTACCTTTTGAAAAAGAATCTCTTCTGCAAATGTTTTAGCAAAAGTTGTAAGGGTAATATTTGAGTTTTCCATCTTAAAAAAATGGCTTAGCGGCTCTGATGCGCGAGGGTTTAGAGCTGCGATGATATAAACCTTATCGTGTTTTGAAAGAGGGGATAAAAAAGGGATGTGCCAGGTGTAGTGAATTTGAGAAAGGCGCTCTTCCAGCGATTTTTTTTGCTCAAAGGGATTGGCGGTTGCAAGAGGGGTCTCTTCAAGTCTTTTGAGCATATCAGAGGAAAGAAAGGTCTCTAATTGACTTTTTCTTTCGTCTCCGACGCTTGAGAGTAAATACTTTAAACTGATCCATGCAGCGGATTTAGTTTCCATAACAATTACTTGTTTTCATTAGGAGGTGGCGTTTTACTTTCCTGCTTTGTTCCAATAGGAAGAGGATTTAATAGTTCTTTTAACCCTCCTTTTTTCTTAATTGCAGGATAAAATTTCCATAGTACCCACCCGCTAATAAGTGCAAGAAGAACGGCGATAGTTGTTAAGGCGATAAAGAGCATTCGGAATCTTGAAGCAGACTGTTTGTTCATGATAATAGACCAGATGCTTACATATTCAACGCCCTGGGCGGAGAGTTTTTCCGCTGATTGATCAAGAGAGATGTCTGTAAATCGCGATCTGTCCGTGACAACTGTTACATTATTAATATCAAGACCTGTAACTGCACCAGAAATATACCGTTTGATTTTCGTGTCTAAATGTAAATTTGGGTCATCGAATAGCCCTTGATGTTTGACATAAATGGAGGCTGTGATTTTCTCTGTTTGCATTTGCCCAGGTCCCAAATCTGTCGGGGGGAAGGAGAGTTGAACCGTTGCATCAATGACGCCGTCCATTGTAAGAATTGTGTTGGTAAGCTGCTGCGCAAGACCTGCTTGATACCGAATCGTCTCTTCCTTGTCAGACGACATAAGCCCTTGCTTTGCAAAGAGTTGCAAAAGAGTTGTCCCCTGTGATTTAGGAAAGCCATTTTGATTAAGGATGGAAATTGCAGTAATTGTATGAGACTCACCGACCATGATTTGATATTTTGGGCTTCCAGAGGTGCCGCCAATTTCCGATCCAGAGCTGCTTTTGATCTTTGTTGCAGGAATGCCTTTGCTCTCAAGTAGAACGAGAATAATATTCGCTTCTTTTTCCGTTAGACTGCTAACAATTGCTTGGTTGGTTTCGCAACCTGTCAAAAGAAGGATGAGTGCTCCAAACATCCAAAAAAACTTCTGCGACTTCCACCATGTATTTTCTTTCATTTCTCAGCAATCCTTCCTTTGGAATATAGTCCTAATTCCAACAATATAACAATCCAGTAAAAAACGGAAACCTTAAAAAAAATACTGTTTACTTATTTAATTTCCATATTGTTAAAGGTGCATTTCCAAATCGTTTTGTAAAAAAATCGATAATCCCTCTTAGAGCAGCGCGATAGCGTAAAAGTTTTTCTTTTTTCGTAGAAAAATCTTTTTTTCTAAAAAACGTTGTTAGTAAAAAAAGCTCAGTTGTCTTGATCGCATTTAGTTTTAGAAGATGGATAATTTCAGGAAAAATTTTCCAGATAAAAATGGAGGAGGAAGACTTCCAGGAGAGGTTTTTTTGCATCCAAAGAAGACGGTTTCTCCAAAAAAAGTAAGTCACATAGCTTTTTTCTACAGGCATAGATGCGGAAACTTTATGCCAGAGTTTTGCTTTTGGGCAGGAAAGGGAGGGGAAACCACAAGCTTTGGCTCTTGAGCAAAAATCACTCTCTTCAAAATAGAGAAAAAAACGGGGATCGAGCCCCCCTACTTCTTTAAAAATTTCAGCTGGGGCAAAAAGAGCGCAGCCGCAGACGTAATCAAGAGAAATGGGTAGGTCAAAGTCGGGTGAGTCTTCTATCCGATGAGCTACTAAATCAAACTGTCCCTTTTTCGGGTTCCAATTCCCTCCGAAGTGATCAAAAGTTGTAGGTTGATCAAAAAGATAAGTTCTTCCTCCGAGAATGGTGGAAACTTTTTGCTTTTTTGAAAGATCTACAAAACTGTGTAAAATTTGTGAATCGACCACGGTATCATTGTTTAGAAGAAAAATATATTCTGCTCCATTTGCAATCGCGTGCTCAATCCCAACATTATTGCCGGCTGCAAATCCAAGGTTTTCATGTGTTTCAATCACATAAACACTTTCAGATTTTTCTCGGATGGAAGAGACAGAATCATCTGTAGAGCCATTATCTACTACAATTGAGAAGAAATTTTCATAGTCAATATTTTGTACACTCTCAAGGCAGGCGAGAGTGTCTTGCATCCCATTCCAATTGAGAATTATAATAAATATTTTAGGAGTTTTCATTAAGAATCTCCATAGCTTTTTTATACACTTCATCAGGGGTTATTTGTAGCATGCAAAAAGGCTCTCTACACTTTTGCTTTAGACAAGGAGTGCACGTTCTTGGTTTTGCAATGACCGATCCGTGAGAAATATTTAGTGGGCCGCAAAGTTTTGGGTCTGTTGCTGCAAATAAGCCCAAAGTCTTTGTTCCTACTGCAAATCCAAGATGCATGGGACCGGTGTCGTTTGTGAGATAAAGAGAAAAACGTTTTATTAGAGCTGCGAGGCCTTGCACTGAGAGGTCTGTAATGACTGTGCTTTCTGGAATTTTTTCTGCAATCGATTCAAGGTATTGCTTCTCGTTTGGACTTCCCGTAAGGATGATTTTTCCATGAGAGCTAAGTCGATTTCCTACTTCAACAAAGTATTTTTTATCCCATCTTTTAAAAGGATCGTTTGCGCTCGGGTGCATTCCAATTAAGGGGTCACATAACGTTGGCACCTCTTCAGGGCAAGTTGCAATCTCAAGGCTTGTATCCTCTGCAAAAATCCCCAGTTCTTTGAGCAGATCAAATCTCTGCAAAATTTCATGGTTTTTTGAGTTTTTGACAGCTTTTGTAAGAAGGCAATCAAGATCTTTATGCATCCCTTCGTTTCCGATAATCGTACCTGCGCCAGTAGAATAGGCAATAGGCAGCGCCATTCTTTGCGACGTATGAAAAATGAGAGCCGTATCAAATTGCAGTTTTTTTAAACGGAAAAAAGAGCGCCAGTTAAAAAGAATTAATTTGTCAACGTGGGGATTGTTTTTTAGCACTTCAAATCCCACAGGACTCGTTAATACAGCAATAAATGCATTGTTAAATTCTTTTTTTATCGCCCTGATTGCGGGCGTTCCCCATAGGGTGTCTCCAAGGCCTGTCGTAGAAACGACTAGGATGCGGCGGTTTTTGCGAGTCAGGTTCACCAGTCTTCTTCTGGAAAATAATGGAAGCAGGGCTTTGATGATCAAATTTTTTAGCTGGCTCAAGCGGATGGACTCTATTGGTAAATAGTGCATTTAGTTTAGCAGGATTTTACCCGAGAGGGCTACCTATTTTTCTCTTTTAATAAAGGCGTATTTGGGGAGGGTGGAAGAGAGGGGAAATTTAGGAGTTAATCAGAGCTTCCATAATGAGCGACGTTCTCAACACTCCCTTTCAAGATTGAGTCAGAAATCTTTCCAATTAATTTGATTAACGAACTTAAGTTGTTAATTCTTTTTAATTTAAAACACGTTTTTTTAATAAAGTTTATTATTATCTTTTCATTTTTCTATTAAATTGTTAAATTAATAATAGAGGTGGCTTTGTTAAGAAAGTAATCTAAAAAGGAGAAAAAAATGGCAACCAGAAAAAAAGC
>DAOWHK010000013.1 GCA_030641465.1 Parachlamydiales bacterium
CAAGTGTATACACCCTACTGGGCCATATCTACCACGAAAAACATATCATTCGAGAAAGCGGATTTTCCATCTACTATTCCTCTGTAAATCTCGGAGTGTTTCTTGCGATGATTATTCTTGGATATGTCATGCATCATTATGGATGGAAACTTGTATTTGTCATTGCTGCAGTTGTACAACTTTTAGGACTCATTGCATTTTTACCAGTATTAAAGTTCATGAAAACACATAAGGTCAAACACCACGTTTTTTTCAAAGAAGAACATAAGTCCAAATACCCGTTGCATCGCCATGAAAAAAGACGTCTTTTTGTTATCGGTATTCTCGCAATAACCTCTATTTTATTTTGGATTCCCTACTCCCAATCAGCATCCTCAATTACACTTTTTATCCTAAAATATGTCGACCGCACAGTTCTTGGAGAAACACTTCCTCTCCCCTGGTTTATTTCTTTAGAAAGTTTCTTTTTAATTATTTTTGCACTGCCCCTTGCTTCTCTTTATTTCTTTTTAAGAAAAGTAAGGTCTAACCCAAACCCAATCATGAAGACTGCCTTTAGCATGGTCTTTATGGGGCTTTGCTTTCTAGTTCTTGTCCGCGCTACCGGAAACATCCATTTAAATGCTTCTAGTGATTCCATAAACCCTATTTATTTAGTTTTTTCCTTTGCACTTATGGCAATTTCTGAGTTATTAATAGCCCCAATTGGGCTCTCCTTAATTACAAATCTATCACCTCGTCGCTATACGGCGTTTCTTGTCGGCTGCTGGTATATGTGTATTGGTATTGGATATTACTTAGGAGGTTATCTTGCAGGACTCATCACCTCAACAAGTGCTAGCACGTTTTTCAATATTTTTGTTGTCACATCATTTATAACAGCATTTATCCTCGCAATTTTTGCAAAAAAGCTCAATAAAATGAGACACGTTGAAGTCTTAGGAAGCCGTAAGTAAGGAAACGTCTTTTGATCCCCAGGTTTTCCATGCTATTTCGTATGTTAGATCAATAACAAGCTTCATAGAAATTTTGCGAAGTAGTTGATCTGGCATGTTATCTTTCATTGTAACAAGATACTGCGAGCCGCAAACCTCAATCTTCCTAGCTTGTGTACTCACTCTAAAAGACAACCCTTCTGATTCGATTAAGCCGTACCCACCCACAAGTTGGACTTGATCTGTAGAGAAAAACGTTTGATAATGCTCATAAATCTCATTTTTCAAATCAAAGATCACACGCTGCTCAAAAATAGAGAGATATTTTTCATAATTTTTATTATCTACTGCAAAAAGATCAGCTGCAATTTCTTGCATTTCCTCTTTTGATTCTATCATTCTCCCGTCAACAAGTACTGTTGACCGAGTAAAGTCCTTATCAAATTTGTCAAGGACCTGCTCCCTAATCGCATCTGAGTTCATTTTATAGCAAAAACTATCAACGCAGCTACCCAAAATTTGCAGTGGATAATATCCTGTAAGATAACAAACTGTCCTTTTACAGCCCCAAACAAAACAATAATCCTCTTTGGAAGCAGAAAAATAGGATGTACAAGGGGAAAATGAGGCGAAATATTTTTGAAAAAATTCAGGATCAATCACATTTTCTTGTGGAAGATCTCTTTCAGCTATCTCTAAAATTTCAAGAATTGTTGCAGATGATACAGCCGCCATATTGACCTCCAAAGGATTGGAATGTCTAATATTAAGATATCGCAAAGATATAATTCAAGAAATTTTTATAGGTAGCCCTGATTAACGCCGAAATTTCAACTTTAGATGGATTTTTGAAAAAAAAATTATTTTTGGAGAAACAAACTAACTACTTTTAGTTAGTGATTTGCGAAAAAAGAATTTTTTACAAAAAGGCGCTGAAGTTGAAACAACGGAGTTTATCAGGGCTACCTATATGACTTGGACTGTTCTAATAACTTTGTGAGCCTCATAAGAGGCCAGATCAAATTGAACATTAAAATCAACTCTTCTTAGAAGTCGATATGGGGAGAAATCACGCATCTCATAGAGAAACTGACTATTTGAAATAAAGATCTGTTTTTGATCTAAATGGACTTGGATAGAAAGACCTGTAGCGCTTCTTTCTTGATTCTCGAAACAATTACTTTGGAGAAAAAGAAACTGTTCTCCTCTTAGATCTTCTCCATTAAATCTTGAAAAAATTTCTTGTAAAAATCCAGCGATTACACCTTGATGTAAAAACCCTAGAAATTGAAGCGTCTTTTTCTCATCACCCAGATGGGCTTCTAAAACTCTTTCATAAAGATTTTGTACATCGTCTACCCTCTCATCATCTATCCGAAGATTAATGCGCTCTAAATCTCTAGAAATTTGATCGAGAGTCTGTTGCATTAATGGGTCAAAATTTTCCCTTAAATAAATATTATCTGCAAAATAGGTGATCATTGGGATTACAATCACACCTGTTATGATAATTAGCGCAATTTTTGCAACAATTACATTAAGTTCATCCTGACAGCTGGGAAGAAACTTGCTCGAAAAGGGATTTAGATTGATCAAATTTTTATGAAGTAAACTATTATCTTGAATAGAACCTGCTGGAAGAGACTGCTCGATTAAGGATAATGTTCGGTCACACTCCGCACAAGAAATCCCCATTTATTCAACTACTTCTAAATAGTTTAAAATATCCTCTGGAATAGCTGATTCCACTGTAATCACTTGCATAGTTTTTGGATGTGTAAAACTGACCTCTTTAGCATGAAGTAAAAATCGATCAGTTCTTAAAAAAAACTTCGCCCTCGGAGCATACTGAGTATCCCCCATAATGGGATAACCCATCTCTTTTAAATGGACGCGCAGCTGATGAGTTCTACCCGTTTTTGGAAAACATTCGACAAGAGAATAATTCGGGCGCGCCTCTAAACATCTCCAAGAAGTAATTGCCTCTTTTCCCCTCTTTGCATGAGATGTGCCATAAGTCGTCTGACCGTCAAACTTTATTTTTTTTTCTAAATAAGATGTGATCGTTCCCTCTTTTTTTTTCACATTTCCCTGAACGACTGCAAAATATTTTTTCTTCACTTCTCGATTATAAAAAAGCTTTTCTAAAGATTTTTGCATCTCTTCATTCTTTGCAAGAATCAAGACACCTGAGGTCTGCTTATCAAGGCGATGCACAAGAAAATATGGCATATCCTTTTGATTACAAACCATGCCAGAGGGTTTATTACAAACAAGCAAGTACTCATCCTCAAAAAGAATTTCAAGCGATTTATTAGAGGCCTTTTTCGCCTCTAATGATTTTATATCGAAAGAGATTTTATCTAACCTTTGCACTTTGTAGGAGGAAAATTTTTCTACCTTTCCCTGAATTTGACA
>DAOWHK010000003.1 GCA_030641465.1 Parachlamydiales bacterium
CTTGGAGTTTTGGTAAAATAGCAACTGTTTGAAAGGGGGGGATATCCATAGAATGAATCCAGGAAGCTAATTGCCTTATCTTCGTCTCACATTCATTATAGGACCATTTTTTTTTCGGTGTTATTATCGCTATGCTTTTTGGAGTTTTTTGCGCATGTTTATGAATTGGACACCAAAAAATCATGAGTAAAGCATTCTTGGTAGTGGGTGCGCGCTCTTTTCTAGATAGAGGTGGCCATTTTGCAGTTTGTGAGGAGTGTTTAATAGGTCTTGTTTGATTAGCTTGTATGTATCAATACCTATGGGGATATGTTGATGGGATAAACGGGCATACCCTTTTGCTATTTGCAAAATTCCTTGGCCACTTTCATAGGTGCTGCTAAGGATGATATCAATGTGATTTTTTTTAAGCGCTGAAAAATACTTTTCATAAAGGGATAGTGCACCTTGAAGCATGGGTTTGTAAATGACAGCTTTAAGAGTTGGGATTTGCAGGAGTTGATCTTTTGGGGCAGTTCGAAAATATTCATCTACGGCAATGGGATAGCTGGTTTTTTTTGAAAACTCTAAAAGATCTTTGAAATTATCTACGGGATCTTCTAGATACGAAAAGGTGTCTTTTGTAAACGAGCTGCAAAATTCAAGGGCTTGACTAAGAGACCAAGCTTTGTTGCTATCAATTCTTAGTTCAAAATTGTTTCTTAATTTTTTAGAAAGATCTATTGCTTCCTTGATTGTTAGTTGATTGACCTTGAGTTTGACGTATTTATAGTTGTGATTTTTTAATTTATCAGCCTCTCTTAATATTTTTTCAGGAGTGCCAGATAGATAGCCAGATATGGGCGTTATTAAGTTTTGCTCTTTGAGAGGATATAGAAGATCAAGGATTGCTGATTCTATGCCAAATGAGACAGAAGGGAACTCTCCTGCTAAAGTGTGAATAAGGAGCTCTCGTATATTGTCCCTTTCCCAATTAATGCTTTTAAGTGTTGGAAAAATCGCCTCTACTGCAGTTTTTGCACTTTGTAAATTTTCCTCGCTCCAAAAGGGAAGTGGGGCAATTTCTCCCCACGCAGTGCGACCTCTTGATTTAAGAGAGATAATTAAGCCTTCTCTAAATGGTGTTGATTGTTTGGGAAGGATGCATGTGAGAGGTATTTTATAGGAAAAAAGACGTGCATCAATAATTTTCATAGGACCCATCCTATACAAAATAGGAGGGAATAGAGCATGAGAAGTTTGCCTGTATTTACAAGCACTGTGTTAAATAAAAGAGGAGTTTCTGCTTGAAAAACATGGATGATGAGGGGAATTGCAGGCAGCACGGAGAGGCTTGCAAGCCAAACATAGGGATGATTTGGTCCTGTTAGCAAGAGGGGAATTATGCCAGAGAAGAGGATGGAAAAAAGGTATTGAAAGGCTCCGAAATTTTTTCCAAAGCGAACAGCTGTTGTTTTTTTGCATGCCCGCTTATCTTCTTCAATATCGCGAAGATTATTAACAATAAGAATTGCCATTGAGAGAAGTCCCGGTGCAATCCCTGCGATAAGCACATCTTTGCTAAGGGTGCGCGTTTGTAAAAAATAGGTTCCAGATGTAGCCACGGGACCAAAAAAAATAAACACAAAAAGATCCCCAAGACCCATATAGGCAAGCGAAAAGGGACCAGCTGTATATAGAACTCCTAAGACAATAGCAAGGCATGCAATGAATGCCATCATCCACCCCCCTACATAAATGAGATGGGAGCTACAAATTGCAGCAATTATAAAGCAGATACATGTGGCGATTTTTATTTCCTTTATAGTTACAAGACCTGCTTGAGTAACTCTTCTAGGGCCTTTTCGATCTTTCGTATCGGCACCTTTAATAAAGTCAAAGTAATCGTTTGCGTAGTTTGTACCAATTTGAATAAATAGAGAAAAAAGCAAGGTGCAAACAAGGGTAGTTTTTGCAAAATACCCTCCTTTTAGGGCAATGATTGCTCCAATTAATACAGGAGAGGCTCCTGCGATGAGTGTTTTGGGTCTTGCAGCTTCAATCCAAAGGTTTATTTTAGTCATGGATATTTAGGGAATTTTTTAAAATTTGGAGCTCTTTTTTCTAAAAATGCATGATGACCTTCTTTGGCTTCTTCTGACATGTAGTACAAAAGAGTTGCATTGCCAGCGAGCTCTTGGAGCCCTGATTGCCCATCGCAATCAGCATTTAGAGCAGATTTAATGCACCGAAGGGCAAGAGGTGAGTGCTCGAGCATCTTTTGACACCACTCAATTGTAGTCTTTTCCAGTTCGTTATAGGGAACAACATGATTTACAAGCCCCATTTCAAGAGCTTCTTTAGCACTATATTGCCTGCAAAGAAACCAGATCTCTCTTGCTTTTTTTTGGCCAACAATTCTAGCTAAATAACTAGAGCCAAATCCTCCATCAAAAGATCCAACCTTTGGTCCAGTTTGACCAAAAATTGCATTATCAGCAGCGATTGTAAGATCACACATTACATGGAGTACATGGCCGCCTCCAATTGCATAGCCTGCAACCATTGCAACAATGGGTTTTGGGCAACTCCTCATTAGTTTTTGAAAATCTAAGACATTTAAGCGAAAGGTTCCTTTCTGATCGCTGTACCCTGCATTTCCTCGAATGGATTGATCGCCCCCTGAACAAAAAGCTTTTTTTCCATATCCTGTAAGAATAATTACTCCAATCGTTTCATCGTTTCTTGCATCCTCTAAAGCGTGGATCATCTCTTCGACAGTAAGAGGTCTAAAAGCGTTATGTATTTCTGGGCGATTAATTGTGATTTTTGCAATGCCGTTATATTTATGATACTTGATATCTGAGTAGATGTTGGTTTCTATCCATTGTATTGTTTGTGTGTCATTTACATATTGTGTCACAGTTATTCTCCATTGTTAAAAAGGTGTGAATTTTTTCGGCGCAAGCTTTGGGATTTTCCAAATGCAATGCATGGCTAGATTCTGGAATTTTTTTAGCGGTAATTATTTTTTTCCAGTTTCTTAATCTATTAAAAATTGGGAGATATTTTCTATCTTTTTCTCCAAACATGTGTAGCTGGGGTCCTAAATTTGGAAGGAATTCCCACATGGAAGGGTGCTTTGCAACGCTTAAATGTACTAGCATTTTTGCAAGTTTAGTTGGAGGATAGGAGATGCGACGGTTGATCACTTCTCGATAGAGTTTTGGTTGATTTTTTAATGAAGAAAAAAGAGGCTGATCATACCACTTTTGAAGAAAAACATCGAAACCTTCAATTTGAAGTATTTGAGCCCATTTAAGATCAGTTTGGATTCTTTTTTCTACAAGCTTTGGATCATCGATTCCTGGGTTTGCAGAAAGGAGAATCAGGTGACTGACAAGATCCGGAAATTTGCAAGCAAAAAGCATAGCCAATCTTCCTCCCATAGAATACCCAATGATTATACAGGGCGTGCGCATCTTTTTTTTGATGATTGTATAGATTGCATCCAGCATCGAATCAAAGGAAGTTTTTTGAGGAAGATCTATTGCATGGCATGGGATATTTAAATGGGTAATTAATGAAGAAAAGTCTTCTTTGCATCCCATCAAACCATGGATGAGTAGAGCGTTCATGTTAGACCGAAAAGTCGGGAGAATCGGTTTTTTCTCGCTTTGCACTCGAATTTTGAGGAATCTCCTTGCGAGATTCTCGATTTCTTTGGTTATTTCGATATGGAAGAAATTTAGATTTAGACTCTAATACTTTAGCTAACATGCAATTAATGTCCTTATGTAGCTGAAAATTTTGTGTACGATCTGTGCGAATTTCCACAAGGCAAGAGGTTTTATTTTCTTTTATAAGGTCTAAGGTTTTTTCAAACTCGTCTATTGATTTAGGGTTGTGATAGGGGATTTTAAAGAGTTTGGCTGCATGTTTTAAGTCAAGGTCGTGCGGCGTTGCAAAATAGGGTTCAAAATACTCCTGTTTGTTAATAGTAGGAAGAAAGGAAAAAATCCCTCCGCCTTTATTATTGATCACAATATACACTGCAGGAGTTTTGCTGCTCTGCAACTGACTTAAAGAGTTTAGGTCGTGTAAAAATGTGAGGTCGCCAATAATAGCAACGATTGGTTTTTCAAGGCCTGCTCCAATTCCAATGGAGGTTGCAATATTCCCATCAATACCCGAGGCTCCGCGTTGAGTAAAAATGGGGATGGAGTTACCAAGTGGAGAGTAAAATGATTCTGCATCGCGAATGGGCATGCTATTCCCAATAAAGAGTGCGTGGTTTTTTGTTAGAAAGTTCGCGAGCATATGAAAAATCGATGGCTCAGACAGCTGATTATTCTCATGGAAAAATCGTGCAAGATGGTGCTTTACACAGTCTGATTTTTCCCTCCAGAGGTCAATCCAATCGATAGAATTATAGTTTGTGAATTTAGGAATGATATCTAGGCAGAATGTTGATGGTAGACACTCAATGCGATCTGTAATTCTATGAATTGGATCATGGAAGATAGGGTGCGGTGTGATATGACAATAGAGCTCAGGTGGATATTTATCGATCCACTCCAAAAGCTTTTTTGAAATCATTCTTTCACCGAATTGCAAAATAGCTTTTGGTCTCATTTCTTTGCGAAGTTGAGTATTTTTTAAGATAAGGTCAAAATTAGGAATCACTTCAGGTTCATTGATACAAGAGCGGAGCTGTGAAGAAATATCTGGAAAGATTGGCCATTTAAGCCTTTTTGCAAGTGCCAAAATTGCACTGTAGGATTCATCTTTTGGAAGAGATCCGACAAGGATTAACCCTTTATCTATTCCGGAGAGCTCTTCTGCTAGATCATGAAGTACTTCACTATCGATTGAATATTTTGTAGGCAGAGTAACTACTTGAGAGCGATAAGTAGTTTTATTTATTGATGAAGAAATTCCATCATCAGTTCTAGAAAAGGGCTCTCTAAACATGCAGTTAATATGTATAGGGCCTTTTGGAGATCGGTTTGCAAAGGAAGTGGCTTGGCTGATTGTTGTTCCAACATAACGCAAAGGAATTTTATTGCTTGGGCAGGGAAGGTCCACGTGCCATCTGACATATTCGTTAAAAATTTTTACTTGATCGATTGTTTGATTTGCACCAATTCCCCTAAGCTCAGGCGGTCTATCTGCTGTGAGAATAATTAAAGGTATTTGCCTCATAGAAGCTTCAATGATAGCTGGCATGAGATTTGCAACAGCTGTTCCAGAAGAAGTAATGATTGCAGCAGCTTTTCCTGATCCGTGTGCAAATCCAAGAGCATGATAGGCCATACCCCGTTCGTCAAAGTGGACCATTGTTTCTGTTAAGGGGTGCTTAGCTACAGCTTCGACAAGAGGTGTCGAGCGCGATCCTGGGGACATACAAAAATAGCGTACCCCATGATGAACAAGTTCTTTAACAATTGCAGTTGCCCATATTTCATTTTGAAAACTAGTATTGTGATCATTCATAGATTAAAATATTTTAAGGTATTGTGAAATTTTATATTCAAGTTCTTCCCACTCATTTTTAGCAATCGATCCATTGACGATGCCAGTTCCAGCAAAAAGATACAGTTTATTTTGCTCGATAAGAGCGGAACGGATCCCAACGAAGAGATCTGTATTTTCTTTGCCAATCCATCCAAAGGGTGCAGCGTACCACCCTCGATCATGCGATTCAATATCATAGATTGTTTCCTTTGCAAATTTAGCTGGCATTCCGCAAGTAGCAGGGGTCGGATGGAGAGCACGTATAAGTTCGCTATCTAGGATTTCTTGTTTGAGTTTACCTTCATAGGTGTGATAGAGATGCTGAGCAGTGGATGTTTGAATGACACGCGACTCATCATGGCGATGAAAGTTTTCGCAATAAGCGTCTAATCGATTTTCGATATATTTGCAGACAACTTCAAATTCATGAAGCTCTTTTGTATTAGTCATCAATTCCTTTTTGAATTTAGCATCCTCATGGGTGTTTTTTCCTCTAGGTCTTGTTCCTGCAATGGCTTCAGTGACAATATGGCGTGAAGATCTTCTATAGAGCAATTCTGGTGTTGCTCCAATAAAACTTTTATCTTGGGATATTTGAAGACAAAAAAGCGTAGAATTACATGCAGTTTTTTCTAAATTTTTTAAAATAGCAAATGGGTTGAGTGTTTTTTGAAATTGCAAACGTGTCAGTCTAGAAAGTACGATTTTTTCAAGCGAACCCGTACGAATCATACCTAGGGTTTTGTCAATTTCGGATTCCCATTTCGAAAATTCTGGATTATTCCATCTTTGAAAAGGCTTTTCTAGTTCAATATCAAAAGGCTTTTCAAAAAATTCTAATTTTTTAATAAGCTCTTGAATATTGTAATTAGGGGTGAGATTTAGTGTTATTGTTGCATCAGACGATCTTTTGGTAATTTCAACAATGGGAATAAAAAAATAGCACTCAGGAAGGGCATCCCAGATGCTTGATTTGCGCTTTTTAGTAAAAAAGTCAATACCACCGAAAAATTGAGGGGAGTCTGAATGAAAAGTTTCAAAAGTTGGGATTTGATGGGTAACAAATAGCTCCCCGACTGTAGCCCGCTCTTCTTCCTTTCCTCGATCTTTGAAATAGACCTTTGGAAGCAGTGTTTGATGATGTAGCCATGTCATTAGATCAGGTATTTCAATTTTGAGAGATATGCGGGCAATAGAAAGAGGCACTCCAGCAATTATATAATTTTTGGGTGAAGTATGAAGAAGGGCTTCTGAAAATTGATGGATTAGATCATCTTGAATAGTTCGTGCTTCTCTCATTTATCTCCGATATATAGAGTTGCAATTCCAAGAGTAAAGGGGATGGCCCTCACATTTGAAAATCCTGCACTTTTTAGTAAATGACAAAAATCATCTCCATAGGGAAATGTTTCGATTGTTTTATTTAAATAAGTATAGGCATGGGAGTGTTTTGAAATGAGTGCGCCAATTTTTGGCAAAATATTTCTTAAGTAAAAAAGATGTATTTTTCTTATCCATAAAGTTTTTGGGAGGGAAAATTCAAGAATGAGGCATCGTCCATCTTTTGTTAAGGAGCGATAAATTTCTCTAAGACAGGCCCCTACATCTGGAATATTGCGAATACCAAAAGACATTGTTGCACAATCGACAGACTCATTACAAAGGGTTAGATCTGTTGCACTTTCTCTTGAAAAAGATATGCGGTTTGCATAGCTTTTTTTCCCCTGCTTTTTTTTCGCAATTTTTAGCATTTCTGAAGATAGATCAATGCCAATTGCCGTTTGAATTTTTTTTGAAAAGTTCATGAGGGAAAAAATTTGATCGCCAGTTCCCGTTGCGAGATCTAGGAGTTTTATTTTTTCTTTTTTTGGAAGGTAGCAAAGAACTCTATGGCGCCAATAAATATCTAGTCCAAAAGATAAGATGTGGTTAATGGAATCATAGGTTGGGGAAATTGTATCAAACATTTTCCAAGCATCTTTTTTTTGCTCACAAGTAGTGTCTGTTATTTCCAATTATTTATCTCCTAGGTCGTGTCAAAGGTATTTTTTACAAAAAAAAAAGTATTAACGCAAGGGAGATTCCTATATTATGAACAATAATTATTTTCCAGAGGATAGAGGAGTGTATAAATGTGTAGAAAATTAGTGATTGGAAGTGTGGGATTTTTTTTGGGAGTATTTATGCTTTTTAATGGAGCCGTTTGCCTCTATCGAGTAAAGCATGGCTATCCAATGATTACATCTTCTGAATGGTTAACTAGTGCAATAGTGACACTTTTAGTCGGATGCGTACTTGTTGTGTGGACTGCGCTTCTAATAAAAACACGTAAATAATTAAGTAGGCCCCTCGCGGTACTTATTTTTTTCGTTTGCGCTCGACTTCTGTAAGATATTGCTTTCTAATACGAAGATAGTTCGGGGTAATTTCATTGCACGGACCATAATGCTTAGAAAACGCTGATTAACTTCGCTGTTTCAACTTCAGTGCCTTTGTGGGAGTTTTTTTCAAACCACTAATTATAAGTAGCTAGCCTGTTGCTCCAAAAATAATTTTTTTTCAAAAATCAATCTAATGTTGAAACAACGGAGTTATACACAAACCAAATCAACCTTTAGATTTTCCTGCATCGCCCCTATCCATAAATAGGACCTGCTTCAGAGAGTCTCAACCTTGGCTTCCTGACTTTGGAAAAAACCCAAGTCTTGAATCAGTATGTGTATAAGCAGAGCTTCCTTTGGAAGAGATAACTATTAAAAAATAGGATATCCACGCAGCAAATAAAATTTGATGCGTGAAGTAATTGACTGAGATTATTTTTTTCGTTTGCGCTCGACTTCTGTAAGATATTGCTTTCTAATACGGAGAAAGTTCGGGGTAATTTCTACGAATTCATCATCTTGAATCCAATCAATTGCCTGTTCCAGATTAAAGACTCGAGCAGGTATTAGAACAATATTTTCATCAGTGCCTGATGCGCGAACGTTTGTAAGTTTTTTCTCTCTTGTAATATTTACAAGAAGATCATTTTCTCGAGCATGCTCTCCGATAATCATTCCCTCGTAAACTTCGTCACCAGCTTTTACAAAAAGTGTTCCTCGTTCTTGAATTGTGAAAGCTGCGTAGGCAGTGACCCTCCCTTGATTCATGGATATCAATGATCCATTTTTTCGGGTCGGAATATCACCTTTCCAAGGAGAGAAACTGTCAAAAAGGGAGGTGATAATTCCTTGCCCTTTCGTCATTGTTAAAAAGTCATTACGGAAGCCAATTAATCCTCTTGTAGGAATGATAAATTCCATAGAGGTTACCATATGTTCATTTGTGCTCAAGTTTTGCATTTCCCCTTTGCGCTGACTAAGCTTTTCAATTACAGCTCCGGTAAATTCATCAGGAAGTTCTAGATGTGCATGTTCAAGCGGTTCATTTTTTACTCCCTCGATTTGTTTGATAATGACTTGAGGCTTAGTGATTAAAAATTCAAAGCCCTCACGTCTCATGGCTTCTAGGACAACTGATAGGTGAAGTTCTCCTCTGCCAGACATTCTAATAACATCATCTTGGCCACCGACTTCTTCGATAGTTAGTGAAATATTTGCTCTTTTTTCCTTATTCAAACGATCTCTTAGCTTGTTCATAGTCACGTGTTTTCCATCTTTGCCAACAAATGGACCGCCATTTACAACAACATTAATGGAAAGAGTAGGTTCACTAAGTGTGATTGGGGGTAGTTGTGTGATGTGACCGGGTGTGCAAAGGGTGTCACCAATCATAACTTCTGGCATTCCTGAGATGCTGACAATATCTCCGACTCCAGCCTCATCCATTTCTACTTTTTTTAGACCGTGATAACCCTCAATTTTGACAACTTTATGATTAGTTGGATGACCATCTTTTCCAATAAGAGCGATCTCTTGACCTTTTTTTACGATCCCTTCGAGAATTCTGCCGGTGGCTCCCCGTCCAATGAAATCATCATAGGAAAGTGTTGTAGCCTGCATTAGGAAAGGTAGATCTAAATTTCCAGAAGGTGCAGGAGCTTTCTCAGTGATGAGTTCAAAAAGAGGTTCCATATCTTTTTTTTCATCGCCCAGTTTTTTGAGTGCATAGCCCTCGAGGCCGGATACATAACAATAGGAAAAGTCAAGTTGCTCATCATTTGCGCCAAGTTCTACAAAGAGGTCGAAAGTTTTATTGAGCGCTTCATCAGGATTTGCATGTGGACGATCGATTTTATTTAAGATAACAATAGGGCAAAGGCCCATTTTTAGTGCGCAGGAAAGAACAAAACGAGTTTGAGGCATAGGACCTTCTTGGGCATCTACGAGAAGAAGTACCGAATTAACCATCCCTAAAATGCGCTCGACCTCTCCGGAAAAATCCGCATGACCCGGCGTGTCAATAATATTTATTTTAAAATCGTTATGATAAAGACTAGTATGTTTTGCAAAAATGGTAATCCCACGTTCTTTTTCAAGCTCATAGCTATCCATGGCTCGTTCTGCTATGACTTCATTTTCCCGAAACACTGCAGAGGCGTGTAAAAGGCTATCGAGGAGAGTGGTTTTTCCATGATCAATGTGGGCGATAATGGCAATATTACGAATTTTTTCTGGTTTGTACATTAGATTTTCACTATTTTTGAGTTAATTTATATTAAGTCTACCTAAGAATCTTATTAAACTCCAGGAGTCTTTTTTCTTATTTTAATAGGGTGTAATAACTTTAGAAGCAACACGTAACCTGATTCAGGATTTGGTGTTAAATGAAAATTTTTTGCGATTTTTTGATCGCTTTTTTGTGCTTCTCTTGATACCATCTCGCTTATAAAACCTTGCTATTTTGGAGTCTCTCATTTATATTCTGGAAATGTATTAGTATGAAAAAACTCATTAAAAGAGTCCCTAAGAATTATCAAGGTTTGAAGCCAACAGGCCGAGAAATCAAAATTCTTTTGCCGATGATTTTAGATCATTATGATCAGCAATTTAATCTTAAGTCGGAAAGGGTTTTGGATGCATGGAAGGAGATTGTTGGAGACCAAATTGCTAGTATGAGCTCTGCGACAAGTTTTGATGCTGGAATTATTAAAGTGAAGGTTAAGAATTCCACGTTGCTAAGTCTTCTCGTAAATCATGAGAGCGTAAGATTGCTCAAAATATTTAAAGAAAGGTTCCCTTCACATCAGATAAAAAAAATCCTCTTCAACATAGGGTAAAAACAACACAAGGTTTTGTTTAATGGCAAAAGATCAAGAGTATAATGCAAGTTCGATTACGGTTTTAGAAGGGCTTCAAGCTGTTCGGGAAAGACCTGGGATGTATATCGGAGACACCAATACAAACGGTCTTCATCAGCTTGTATATGAGGTTGTTGACAACTGTATCGATGAAGCAATGGCTGGGTTCTGCAGTAATATTTCTGTATGCATTCATGAAGATAACTCTATTTCTGTTGAAGATGATGGGCGAGGCATTCCAATTGGGAAGCATGAGCAAGAGTCAAAAAAACAAGGGCGCGACGTTTCAGCTGTTGAAGTTGTTATGACAATTCTTCATGCCGGAGGTAAATTTGATAAAGACACCTATAAAGTTTCCGGTGGATTGCACGGCGTCGGCGTTTCTTGTGTAAATGCTGTCTCTAAAAAAATGCTTGTTGAGGTATTTAAAGCTAACAAAAGTCATTTGATCGAATTTTCAAAAGGGAAGGTTGTAAAACCCCTGAAGTTCTCTGGAGACACTGAAAAAAAAGGAACAAAAGTTACTTTTTGGCCAGATGATACAATTTTTGAAATTCTAGTATTTGATTACGATATATTGCTTAAACGTTTAAGAGAGCTAGCTTTTTTGAATCGCGGCATTACGATTACATTTAAAGACGATAGAGATCCAGGTCATGAAGAAGTGGTTTTTCATTATGAAGGGGGACTGGTCTCGTTTGTGTCTTATCTCAATGAAAATAAGACCCCACTTTTTGAAAGTCCAGTATATGTAAATGGCCAAAGAGAACTTGATGATGGTCCATTTGAGTTTGAAATGGCTTTGCAGTGGAATACAACATATTCTGAAAACATCTATTCTTTTGTGA
>DAOWHK010000012.1 GCA_030641465.1 Parachlamydiales bacterium
AGCTCCCTTGGGGTTTGCACCTCCTTAACTGGACTTCAACTTGACCAAAACAGACTAGAGAGCCTTCCAGGAGCAATAGGAGAATTAACAAATTTAACAGATCTTCGCCTTGCTGATAATCCGCTCACTTCCCTGCCAACTAAAATGAGGGATTTAGGTCCCAGCATTAGCTTTTCAGATGAGCAGCGATTAGATAAGCTTACGGGATCTAAGGCATATTTTTTAATCCGATTGAAGAGTAAAGGGATTCATGAGAGCTTTATTTATAATTTTTTAAAGTTTTCTAAGCAAGAAATGCAAGAGTTCCTCGATGTTTACAATAAATATTTATTGAGGTGTTCTCAAGAGGAAGATACTACTGATAGAGATCCTGCAGCAGAGGAAGATGAAGCTCTTCGTAGAGCATTCTATTATACAAAGGAACGCGGTACGATTTGTGTGTGGCCAGCTTTTCACAAAGAGTAATAGACTTCTTGCGAAACTTCATTTGACTATTATAATCGCGCTTTTTGATTGCTTTATCCTTAATTTTTAAGGATAAAGCTACATAAAAATCATCGATTCTTCCAGACAAAGCAAGTTTCGAAAGAAGTCTAATGTGATTCCACTAGAGTTTTGAGGGAAAGTTTAGTATCCTCTTTTGCATGAATTACCCAGATCTTTCTCCTGTAAAAAAAATTCTTGTCGCAAAACTTCGTCATCATGGCGATGTTTTGCTAGCATCTCCTGTTTTTTCGATTCTTAAAAACAGACTGCCTGAGGCAAGTATTGATGCCTATATCTACAAAGATACCTATCCTATGCTTGAGGGACATCCTGCCATTTCCAACTTTCTTTTTAGTGACAAAGAATGGAAAAAAAAATCTCGGGCTTATCGAATAATTTCTGAGCTAAAGCTTCTTAAAAAAATACGGGCGGAAAAATATGATCTTGTGATCAACCTAACAGAGGGTGATCGGGGCGCTGTTGCTGCAAAAGTGTCAAAAAGTCCTCTTTGTGTGGGCATTGATCCTGAGGGTGGAGGGATGTTTCGTAAAAAAGAATGCTATTCCCACTTAGTAAAGCATACTCATCTGCCTCGTCATACAGTAGAAAAGCAACTTGATGCTCTGCGCGTGCTTGGAATTTTCCCAAGCATTGATGAAAGGGAGCTTGTTTTTCATTTAGAAGATTCTGTGGAAGAAAAGGTGTTGAAATTACTTGCTGATAGTGGAATAACTTCTGGGAAATTTATTTTGATTCATCCGGTATCAAGGTGGCTCTTCAAATGCTGGCCTGCAAAGCATTTTTCTGAGCTCATTACGCATTTAAGTAAAAGTGGTTACCAAATTGTGGTGACATCGAGTAGTGACCCTGCTGAGCTCAAAATTGCAGAGGAAATACTCGCAAATGTGCCAGTTGGCGCTGCACATCATTTTGGTGGAAAAACTTCCTTAAAAGAGCTTGGAGCTTTAATTCAGCTTGCAAAACTTGTGATCACAGTAGATTCTGTACCTCTTCATTTGACAAGTGTGTTTAAAACGCCAGTTATTGCCCTGTTTGGGCCCACATCAGAAAAAACTTGGGGACCTTGGCAAAATCCAAGAAGTAGGGTCCTTACAGAAAATATGTCTTGTAGGCCTTGCTTTCGTCCTGGATGTGGAGGAAGTGGAAAAAGTGATTGTTTGGAAACTCTTTCTCTTCAAAAAGTTCTAGAGCAAGTACACTCCCTTATAGAGTAAAATTTTCTCCAAAATACGTAAGTCTTGCCATGTCGCTATTAAGTAGTTTTTCCATTGTTCCTGAAATTGTTACGCGTCCTTCTTGAATAAGATAGCTTCGGTCCACAATGCTTGAGAGCTCTCTAGCATTGTGATCTGTAATGAGTACGCTAATATTTTTTTCTTTTAGGTGTGTGATCATTTGTTTTACATCATTTACAGAGATTGGATCTATGTTTGCAAAGGGCTCGTCTAGAAGAAGAAGGGATGGGGTAGAGACAAGAGATCTTGTGATTTCAAGGCGTCTTCTCTCTCCTCCTGAGAGCGAGGAGGCGCATTTTTTTGCGAGCTTTTCCAGGTGGAGCTCATGAAGGAGCTCCTCTAACCGATGTTTTCTCTCCGCTTTTTTAAGTGGAAGCGTTTCAAGAATGGCTAAGATATTTTGTTCCACAGTAAGGCTGCGAAAAATAGAGGGCTCCTGTGCTAAATAGCCCATACCCATTTTAGCACGGGTGTGAAGGGGCATGTTTGTAATGTCCTTATCTTGGAACGTGACGGTGCCTTGATCTGGGTGGATGAGTCCTATAGTGATGTAAAATGCTGTGGTTTTTCCAGCTCCATTAGGACCTAAAAGTCCGACGACTTCTCCCTCATTGATTTGGAAGCTAAGCCCATTAACGACAGCTTTTCCGCCATAGGATTTAATTAAGTTATTTGCAGCAAGGAGCATATTCATACCTTGGGAAAAGATTTAATAATTGTTTGGCCTCTTTTTGATTAAAAATAAATCGAACAAGCCCTATTCCTTCAAAAGATTCTTTTCCTGTTTCTTGATCTATTTTGATAGTTATTTCCTGTGCCGCGAGCGTTAAATTTTGTTCTTCATGCCAAAAAAGGACAAAGCGGCCGTCTTTTGCTTTTAAAATAGTTTCGCGCGTACTCGGAAAGTACTCTACATAATCCGCTACAGCGCAGCGAAAAGGTAAGTGCAGAGCGTCTGAGTGTAGTTTAACAGCGCCTTCAAGTTTAAGGTGTGCAGGTTTTAGGCTTAAATCAAATAGAGCGTACTCGAGCGATCCTTCATTCGCATGAATGAATAGATTGTCATCTTGAAAAAGAAGCTGTTTGGTTTCTGTATTTTGAGAGGATTTTACATCAATTGTGAGCGTATCTCGATCAAACATAAGAGTTCCGTAAGAAGTGAGCGTCCGTTTTTGATTGCTATCGGGCAAAAGGCTTAGAGTCGTTTTGCCGTTTGCAATAATTGTCTGTAGAAGATGCTTTCCAAGATGTTCTTTTTGGAGGATTTTTAGAGTGTTTGAGCAGTTTAGCTCTCCAATTGCAAGGTCGTGAATGTAGACATTGTTTGATAAAAGAAGATCTTGAGTCGTTTGGTCCCAGCTTAGTTTTCCTGCAGAAAATTTACATGCGCCCTGATTGCTTTTGGGGAATAATGCTGTGGAAAGTTGACCATAAGGATTTGTAAATTCAAGAAAATTTTGATTGAGGTCGAGGGTAATTTGCTCAGAAAATATTTCATCATCAAAATGAGATAAATGACAAGGGTGATCGCTTGTAGAAAAGCAGCTCAGTATTCCTCGTGTGCCACTCTTTTGAAAAAGAGCATGATCAACCGTTAAATGAAAAGAAGTATCATAATCAATATCAACATCTTCCTTTGTAATAAGAGAGAGTAGATCGTAGTGAGAGGGATCTAGTTCTATTAATTGAAATTCTGCTTGATTGCTCTTAATCTGCAAGGGCGCGCTTTCTAAAAAATCTTGAAAACAGATTTTTTCTGTTTTTGCAAAGAGCTCTCCTGATAACTTGGTAAAGTCCACAACTGCTTCATCACAGTGCAAAGAAAACTGCTTCTCAAAATGAAAGCAAACATTTTCGTTAAGTAGTGCTTTAGAGAAAGGGAAATGGGCATTTGAATGATCAGGAGTAAGCTTTGCAGAGCCTGCTTCCATTTTTCCAAAGAGGTGGGATAAATGTACATTGCCATTTAAGATGGCAAGCTCTCCATCGTAGGAAATGTGATCAGATGTAATATCTGCATTTTCTTGAGGCATTTTTGCAAAAAGTGAAGAAGTAAGAAGAAGCAGAAGGGTTATTTTCATAGAGTGCTTCCGGGGCTTCGCATATGGGCGCTGAAGGCTTTTGCTTGAAAATCAGGGTTTTTTCCGGCGAGGGATAAGGAGACTTCTTTTGCCATTCCTTTGATAAAAACATCTTCTGGTTTGATCTCGGTTTGTAGGATTACTCCATCCGTTTGACAAACAGAAATTAGAACACTTTCGGCTGTAAAGACGTGCTTGTTGTAGGCATATTCTCCAGAATCCGCTTGGAAGTGGCGCACCTGTTGCTTTGCATGATCTGGGGAAATTTTTTCTTGAAAATAGCAGTTAATTCCATGCATCTTTTCTATCAGTTCATAGGATTTACCTTGAGGATACGCTGTAAGTACAGAATAGGGGGTTTCTATGTGATAGTGAAGCCGCTCGCCACTGCCGTCAAATTTCCAGAAATCTTTAGTGACTCCTTTTCTTATTTGGCATGCGGGATGGTTTCTTTTTTTAGATGCACCTCCTATGGAAATCGAGGGGTGATCAGAAAGAAAAAGGGGAGAAGTGTAAAAAAGTATTTTGACTGAGGAAAAAAGTGCGATCAGGCAAACAAAGCAAATGGAAAGGCGTTTGATCCGTTTAAACATAACTTCTAAGATTATGGATGAGCTCATAAAGAGGTTTGATCTCTTTTAGCAGCTCTTCTAAATCGTTAAAGGCCATGACAGAGGCACCATCACTTTTCGCTGTTTTGGGGTCGGGATGAGATTCAATAAAAAGTAAATTTGCTCCTGCTGCAATCGCAGCTTTTGCAAGGGTTGGGATAAATTCTCTTTGACCGCCAGAGCTATCTCCTAAGCCTCCTGGAAGTTGTACAGAATGGGAGGCATCAAAACACACAGGGTATCCGAATTTTTGCATAATGGGAATAGCGCGCATATCAGAGACAAGATTATTGTAGCCAAAAGATGTGCCCCGATCTGTTAGAATGATCTGATCATTTTTTGTTGATAGAATTTTATCTACGAGATTTTTCATATCCCAAGGGGCCATGAATTGCCCTTTTTTGAGATTGATAATTACACCTGTTTGCGCAGCTGCTATGAGTAAATCGGTTTGTCTGCAAAGGAGTGCAGGAATTTGCAAAATATCGCAGACGGCCGCAGCTTCTTTTGCCTGAAGAGTTGTGTGAACGTCTGTAAGAATGGGAATACTGAACTTAGATTTTACTGATTCGAGAATTTGAAGACCTTTTTCCATGCCAACTCCTCGATAAGAATTGACAGATAAGCGATTAGCCTTATCAAAACTCGATTTGTAGACCAATTGAATTCCTAATCTATCAAAAATTGTTTGAAGCTGCTCAGCAGTTTCTAAGGCTTGCGCTTCACTTTCAATAACACATGGTCCAGAAATCACTGTAAGTGGGCAATTTGGGCCAATTTCAAAGCCCATGATCTTAAGTTTTTTCATGTTGCTTATTTTAGCGCAAATTCTTTTGATATGCAAGGATCATAATTCCCTTGAAAATCATTTCATTTCTAGATAAACTGAAGAGCACTTTTGGATTGATAGCTCAGTTGGATAGAGCACCCGCCTTCTAAGCGGGCGGTCGCAGGTTCGAGTCCTGCTCAATCCATTTTTATGAGGAATCACAGGTCCAATGGCTAAAGGCAATTTTTCTTCTGATCAAAGCTGTCTTCTGGGGGAATTTACCCTGGAAAGAAATCTCTTTGAGGGCGTGAACGAGGTATTTGAACCTTTTCGTAAAGAAAAATTTCAAAAGCTCAATGAACATCAAAAAAGCCAAATTGTTAATAAATCGCTTCTTCGTTTAATTCAAAGCTCCAAAGCGATATTTCTTCTCGATGCTGTCATTGATTTTATGGACAGAGTCCAAGAAGAAAAAATTCTTGAAGTGTATAACTTCTCTCTTTTTGAACTCTTTCTCAATCAATTTTCAGACTTATCCCTTGAGGAAAATTATGCCATTCGTGGGAAAATCATGGGGAAAACGATCCCAAGAGATGAATACCAAGCTTTTTTTCCGATTGGAATGGCAAAAACATATCCGGGA
>DAOWHK010000094.1 GCA_030641465.1 Parachlamydiales bacterium
AAGACTTGAGTCAATTAAAAATGTGCAATATGGAACAAATGCAAAACTGCTGGTTCCTTTCGCAAAACCGCCACTGCAAAAAGCGCGATTGATTAATAAGCGAGCAGTTGGTTTTTGGAGTCACTCTGATGTGTTTACCCTTTATTATACAGGAGATACAGGAAAAATTTCTTCAGAAACTATTTTAGAGACCTATGAGCAAGATAGACCCATGCTTGAAATGGCATTTGGAGATCTATGCCCAACTCATTGCGTGCCTATGATTGCCCAAGACGAATCTTCAATATCATACGATGGTCCCGTTTGCCACAGCTGGCCAAATGACCCTTATGCTAAAGGTTCCTATTCGTTTATAGCTCCTCAGCAAGAAACCCTGCTGACCGCAATACAAGAAGAGGGCTCTGAAAAAGTAAAAACCCTTTTTGCTCCGATTGAAAAAACGCTCTATTTTGCCGGAGAACATACCACCATATTAATGGAAGTGCTTGGAACTATGGAGGCTGCCTGCGAGTCCGGGGAGAGAGTCGCGCGCATGATTAAGCAGAATCTAAACTCATCCTTTTGCAAAAAATAAGAGCTCTTCAGAAACCTTTTGTATTATAGACGTTTTTTCTGTAAAGTTTCTTTATTCATGTTTCAATTAACCAGGATCAAGTAATGAATAAATTTTTTTCGCGTTTGGAATGATAATATCAGCTATGTCTTTTTCCACGGAATTATCTTCGCAAGCTAACGAGTCTCACTCATCCTATGATATACCAGCTAAATGTGGATTATGTGGAAATTGGCACATACCAGGAGCTCCGTGTCAAAAGTAAAAACGATTAATGCCTCTCTATTAGTCGTGGGTACATCCATTGGAGCTGGAATGTTAGGTCTACCTGTAGAAACGGGTAGGGGTGGCTTTTTCCCATCACTAATATTCCTTCTAGTTAATTGGGTAATCATGACAGGAACAGCACTTCTTCTAGTAGAACTTCTGGTAAAATATAAACACAATGCGAACTTTATTACCCTTTCGGAAAAAATTTTGGGTAACAAATATAAAATAATAACATTTATTGTTTATATATTTTTATTCTTATCTTTAACCATGGCCTATGTAAAAGGTGGAGGGGTTTTTTTGTCGGATTTAATTGATAATATTTCTATTCCCCTTGGATGTTTACTTTTTTTAGCATGTTTTGTTCCATTGATTATTTTAGGATCAAAAGTATTAAGCATGGGGAACACAATATTAGTCTTTGCACTCTTCGCGTCGTTTCTTTTACTAGTGATCTTGGGTCTTTCTAATGTTAAGTTTTCCCTGCTAAATCACTTTAATTGGAAGCTAAGTTTTCTGTCATTTCCCATGTTTATCACATCCTTTGGATTTCATAGCGTACTGCCATCAATCAGCTCGTATCTGAATAATAAAAAATCGCTAAGATTTGCTGTGGTAATAGGCACAACGATTACATTTGTCATTTATTTGGCGTGGCAATGTATTGTAATGGGGATTGTTCCATCTGAAGGGGAGAATAGCTTAAAAGAGGCACTGCTTGCAGATCATACCGCAATTACCCCGCTCAAATATTACCTCAAGTCACCCCTGCTTACCCTGTGCGCACAGATATTTTATTTTACCGCTCTGACAACCTCTTTCCTTGGAGTAGGCCTTGGACTCATTGATTTTTTACTAGACTCGTTTAAAATTAAGAGAAAACTTGTGAATCGCTTCTTTCTTGCAATGTTGATATATGCTCCTGCACTATGGATTGCCCAAACAAATCTTAGGATTTTTTATCTTTCGCTGAAATATGGGGGAGGATTTGCATGTCTTTATCTATTGATCATACTGCCCATTTTGCTTTTTATCCGATCTAAGAAAGTTTCGTTACGCACTTAACCGAGTGCGCTTTGTTGCCAGACTCTTCTCTTGACTTCAATAGAAAGTCATGCTGCAAAAAATACTTGCCAACATACAATTTAAACTAAGCGATTTTAGTGCATGGATAAACTCAAATGCATGCAGGCATATTGAATTTTTGTAAACCTAATAAGTTTAACACATTAGATTGTTCGTTAGCTTCTCCCTTGCTTAAAAACTGTACAAATTGTACAATTATGAAAATAGGAGTAAAATATGACCCATGAGATTGCCTTTTCAGATGCCCGCGCTCAATTGACGGATATTACCAATGATGTCGCGTTCCGAGGAGACCGGGTTGTCATCACGCGTAATGGGAAGCAACACGTTGCGATCGTTCCTATCGACGACCTTGAGATGATCGAGGCCTTAGAGGATAAGATGGATCTCGAGGATGCAAAAAAAGCTCTCGCTGACTCAAAGAAACACGGAACAGTGTCATGGAAGGATGTTAAACGCAACTTAGGCCTTTGATGTATCATATCGAACTTGCCAGGGGTGTGGAAAAACAGTTAAGAAAACTCCCTAAATCAGACCTCAAAAAAATCGCAAAGAAGATCGACAAGCTAGCCATTAAGCCATTACCACCAGGCAATGAGAAGCTGAAAGGTCATGACAACCTGTATCGAGTACGCCAAGGTGACTACAGGATTGTCTATTCGATCTTCGAAGACAAACTTGTCGTCTGCATTGTGAAAGTTGGGCATAGGCGTGAAGTCTACCGCTGAGAAATGCGGTTTAAAGATTCTCTATCTCTTTATCTAATGAATAAATTCTCCATTGGAGTTGTAAGCGACACATGAAGAGAAATGTCTTTGTAGAAATTTACTATACATAAACCGATTCAAGACTTGGAATTTTAACAAGAAAGGTCCTTTAGAATTTTAGAAGGAAGCAAGTGACATTGCCGGTAGGCAAGGCGCGAGTGAGGATAAAATTCTAAATAAAAACCGACGAAGTTAAAAACCTAATCAAAAATCTTTCCAGAATTAAATTTCTCCAAAGTTCTGCAAACGTCGTTTCTCGTTCTTTTGCGAGTGACTTGATTTTTTCTTTGATTGATTGTTCGATAGCGGATTTCATATTGTAAAGGCCGAAATATAAGAGGTTAAATTAACTCTAAGCTTCTTTGCGTATTTTAAGAGTTTATCGATGTCTGGTTTTGTGTCTTTATTTGTTTTTAAGTAGGCTTGTAGAGCTTTAAGAGCGATCTCTTTGTCTAAATAGCGAAAAGCATCTACGATGGTTCGCTCACGATCAAAGATCTTTAGTTTTTGATTGCCGATATTAATAATGGTTTTCCCGAGAATAACATTCCTCATTCGGACGATATGAGCATTTCCCCTACTAGGAGAAGTAGTGGAATGGGGAACAGCGATCCAAAATTCCCTCATAATTTCGTCCGTTAAACCATAATAATATAGCGCTGAAATAAGGCATATGACCCCATTGGGAATGCTCAAGGCGGTAAGAGCTAGATCTTCCCATTCAAAGTCACAGTCAAAATCGACATCTTTGGTCCTATAAATACCTCTAGCAACACGTTCGATTTGTCCCTTTGAACAAAAATACGCAAGCATCCTAGCTGGAATTCCTAATTCTCTTCCTTCTGCAGTAGAGAAAACAGGTCTTTTTGAGAGCGTTTTAAATGCGACTTCATACTTTGATTTAATCATAATCAATTTGTAACAGAAACACCCATTTAAGTCAAGTGGGTGTTTAGATTACATTGTAAAATAAATTATTAACCGTAACACTTTTAAAATTAGAATGTTATATTTAATAGAGAGCTTTACAAACTCGAATCATGGCTTGAAAATATTAATCTATCAACTGTTGAATCATTAAGAGAAGGGCGAGAAGAGTTGTAATGCTAACTCGAGTATTGGTAGATCAGCAGGGAAAGAAGTACCCAAAAGCCCAGTTAGGATCAAGCGCTGTCAATGCATGATTTAAGTAAAAACCGTGCATTACCATTGCACGGTTTTGATAAAAAGTAAGCGTTATTAATACATGCTTTAATGTTAAATTTCTATAAACCTAATAAGTTTAATGAGTTAGGGTGTTCTGCTTCGTTTTCTTTTCCCATTTGATCTATTTTACAGCAATCTTACATCTCGTCGTAGGAACAAAGCTCGATCCTTGTTAATATCCCAATTCTTGAATTGTTTTGTGTATAGAAAAAGCGCATAGATTAAGTTCTTGATTTACTTGTTGTTATTTGATTTGGTTTAAGCTGATTTTTGGAGGTGGGGAGACGCCTTCAGAACTTTTGATTGGTCACAATTTGAGTCCATTTCTCTGCTTTTCTCTGATTCTAGGGCAGTCTATACAAACTTATATATAGTTATAGCAGAAATATGCTATAAGTGCATATAACTTAATATAACCTAAATGGAGGCGAAAATTGGACCCTATCAAAAATCCTTATTCACCTGGAGCAGGGGCTCCTCCCCCCGAGCTTGTCGGTCGTGACCCGATTCTTAAGCAAGCGGAAATTTTACTTGGTAGGATACGAGCTAGAAGACCTGAAAAAAGCTTATTGCTGACTGGACTCCGAGGTGTTGGAAAAACAGTATTGTTGAATGAAATTCAAAGGATGGCGGAAAAATCCGACTACCAAACTATTTTTGTAGAAGCACATGAAGCTAAACCGCTCGGAGCATTATTAGTTCCTTATTTGAGAACACTACTATTCAAGCTTGATAGGATGGCAGGAATTGGAAATAAGGCAAAGCGAGCGCTTGCGGTATTAAAGAGTTTTGTGGGCGCTTTAAAAATCAGTTATGGTGATATTACATTAGGGCTGGATATCGAACCTGAGCTAGGTTCTGCAGAT
>DAOWHK010000229.1 GCA_030641465.1 Parachlamydiales bacterium
TAAAACCAACAGTTCAGCTTCGGATGCATCAGTTTTCCTACTCTTTGCAAGATAAGACTTTTCGCTCGATGACACTTGGCAAGGAAACGGTTTCTTGGGGACTGCAATTTTCCTATCCACAGATTTATAAACATTCTCAAGATGAAGATTATAGTGAATCGTATAAAAGTGAAGTTTTTACAAATAGTATACTATTTAAGGCTCTCTTCAAGTGGATTCGGAAAAATAGTCTGCCGACACCCTTTATGATTGATGGAAAGAGAGTTAATACAACATTTCGCCTTGGAAAAAAATGTTTTGATTGGATAGACCGGCATCCTCAACTCATTGCAAATCAACTCCAGATTTTGCAAAAGAGGAAAATCTATGAGAATTGAACTATTATCCATTGGCGATGAGCTATTAACGGGGAAGACAACGAATACAAATGCAAGTTTTATTGCAAATGAGCTTCTTTCTAAGGGGATGCTTTTAAAACAGGTTGTTACCACTCCCGATCATAAAGATACAATTGTGACGGAGGTAAAGACTGGGCTTTCAAGGTCTGATGTTTTGATTTTAACAGGCGGACTCGGCCCCACAGGCGATGATGTCACCCGGCAAGCTCTTTGTAAATTTTTTGATAAAAGTCTGCAATTTAATGAGGAAATTGCAAAGGATTTGCAGGAAAGATTTGGAAAAGAACTAGCATCACTTGAAGATCAGGCGACAGTACCATCAGACGTTATCATTATTCGAAATAAGCTTGGAACGGCACCTGGCTTTATTTTTGAAAGGGATGGAAAAGCAGTGATTGCCTTGCCTGGAGTGCCCTCTCAAATGGAGCAAATGCTTGTAGATGATGTGATTCCATTTTTAGAAAAGACTTATGAAAATTCGAAAAAGGTTTTTCATCGCTCTTTATATTTTTGTCAGATGAATGAAAATCAAATCGATCCACTGCTTCGTCAAATGGAAAAAAAATATCAGGGCCTTGAAATTGGAGTCTGCCCATCATATGGAAAATTAGCTGTTTATTTGAAGGGGCAAAATGAAAAATCCCTGATTTCTTCTCAAAAAGAGATAAAAGAAGCTTTTTTAACGCACTGCTATAGTGATAGTGAATCCAAAATACAAATGGCTTTGCATCAGACATTACTAGAAAAGGGACGCACTTTAAGTTTAGCGGAGTCTTGCACTGGGGGAAAGATAGCCTCGATGATTACATCTCTTCCTGAGGCATCGCTTTATTTTTTAGGAGGAGTTGTCGCTTACTCAAATCTTTTAAAGCAAAAAAGTCTTGGTGTATTAGAAAGCACGCTTCATCAATTTGGCGCTGTAAGTCAAGAGACGGTTTGTGAAATGGCAAAGGGAATAGAGGCCCTAACAAGCGCTGACTATTCTATTGCAGTTTCTGGGGTTGCAGGGCCCTCCGGCGGCACAAAAGATAAACCTGTTGGTACTATTTGGGGAGCGATTTCTCAAAAAGACAAAATACTTTTTTCCGGGAAAATTACGGCAAAAGGAATTTTACATAGAACAACTTTGATAAATTATACGGCAAATTATTTAATAAGCTCCCTTTGGAGATGGATTCACTACAACATTCCCCCTTTTACCCATGAATAAATATCAGTTACTTGACAGTGGAAACGAACAGAAAATCGAAGCATTTGGTCCTTGTATATTAAAGAGACCATCAGCTCAGGCTCTTTGGAGTCCTAAAAACAAACAAGGATTAAATCTAGACAGTACCTTTGTTCGTGATAGTGGGTGGACAAAACCTTTGCGTCCGTGGCAAATCGAGCATCACGGGTTAAAATTCAAACTGATGCCCAATGAATTTGGGCATGTCGGACTCTTCCCAGAGCATGCAACTCATTGGAGCTTTCTAGAAAGTTGTATTGAGAAAGGAGCTTCTGTGTTGAATTTATTTGCCTACACAGGTGGGGCAACGCTTGCGTGCGCAAAAGCTGGAGCTGCTGTATGCCATGTCGATGCTTCTAAAAAAACTGTTTCCTGGGCAAGAGAAAATGCAGAGCTAAATGGTTTGCAAAATGCAAAAATTCGCTACATTGTCGATGATGCGATAAAATTTATGCGGCGCGAGGTCAAACGGGGCATAAGTTATGATGGAATTATTCTTGATCCACCAACGTTTGGAAGAGGCCCAAGTGGCGAGCTTTTTAAGATTGAGAAAGAGATTCAAGAGTGTTTGCAACTTGCGCAAAAACTTCTTTCCAAAAAATCTCGATTTCTCTTGTTTACATCGCATACACCTGGATTTACTCCGACTGTAATGAAACATCTTCTTGAGGAACTAAAGCCTAAAAGTCAGATAGAAATAGGGGAGATGTTTTTGCAGGGAAGTCATGCACTTGATCTCCCGTCAGGAAGTTATGGGAGATTTGCAGATGGATAGAATTGAAAGTTTACAAAACCCCCGCGTTAAACAGCTTGTGAAACTTCAGGGTCGCCGTGAAAGAGATAAAACGCAGCTCTTTCTTATTGAAGGTTATCGAGAAATTTCAAGAGGTATTGACGCATCTTTTCAAACTCTTTTTTACTCAAAGGAGCATTTTTTAGGTTCGAATGAATCGATGCTGATCGCACAAGCAAAAGATCTTGGAGTGGAAGTTGTTGAAGTGTCAAAAGCTGTGTTTAATAAAATTTCCTATCGCGATCGTCCAGATGGCCTACTTGCGGTAGCGCAGCAAAAGCACCTCGCTCTTAGCGAATTAAAACTCTCACAAAATCCTTTTATCGTCATTGCTGAAGGCATTGAAAAGCCCGGGAATTTAGGGTCTATTTTACGATCATCTGATGCGGCCGGAGTTGATGCATTAATTATTTGTGATCGCTGCACAGACATTCATAATCCAAATGTTGTTCGGGCAAGTGTTGGAACTCTTTTTACCGTGCCAGTTATTGAAGCTAGCTCAAAAGAGCTGCTGCATTTTTTAAAAAAACATCGCATCCTCACACTTGCTGCAACACCTAGCGCTGAAAAAGAATATACAGCAGTAGACCTTAAAGAACCTGTTGCAATTGCAGTTGGATGTGAGCAGCTCGGTCTTAGTAAACTTTGGCTGGATGAGACGGATATTCAGGTAAAAATCCCCATGCATGGCGCCTCGGACTCCCTTAATGTTGCAGCTGCAACAACGATCCTTCTTTATGAAGTTAGAAGGCAGCGAAAGTGATTCCGATCTACATGGATAACCATCTTCTTGCACTGAATAAGCCGCATGGGTTACTTACGCAGCCAAGTAATACTTCTGAAGATAATTTAGAAGATTTTGCAAAAGATTTTATCAAGAAAAAATTTCAAAAGCCAGGAAAGGTTTTCTTAACACCCATCCACAGGCTCGATCGGGTGACTTCCGGAATTGTTCTTTTTGCCCGCACTAGTAAAGCTCTTAAGAGACTTCAGGTAATGATGAAAAATCGAGAAATAAAAAAAACCTATAGAGCGCGCATTGAAGGGGCACTTCCACAAGACTCTGGCACTTTAACGAATGAAATTGTGCATGACGAATATAAAGCGCGTATTAGCAAGGCGAAAACAAAAGAGTCCAAGACTGCTATTTTACATTACAAGATCATCAAGGATAATTTGGTAGAAGTTATCCTTGAAACTGGGCGCTATCATCAAATTCGCGCGCAATTTGCAAATATCGGCTGCCCAATTGTTGGGGATACAAAATATGGCGCCAAAAAAGGAATAATGCCGCAAAGAATTGAGCTTGTACATGCAAAGATGGAGTTTATTCATCCCGTCACTAAAGAAATGATTTGCCTTCAGATCTAAAAATTAGATTCCCAAAAATGCATGAAATCGAGTAAGTTGTGTCTATTTTAAATTAACAAATAAATCGTTTATGAAACCTTGGGTGAAAATTCTACTAGGTCTGACGCTTGGTGTGATTGTTGGATTAATATTTGGACGCCAAATCGAGCTTCTTCGGCTGATTGGTAAAGCATTTATTGATCTTCTTAAAATGCTAGTTGGTTTGATCATATTCTCCTCTCTTACTTCTGGAATGTGTCATATTAGCAATCCAAAGCAGCTTGGTAGAATTGGGATTAGAACTCTAGGTTTTTATGTTCTTACAACGATTGCCGCAATTATTTTTGGCCTTATCATCGTTCATATTGTCCGTCCAGGGGTTAACCTTAATTTGCCGATGCCAATAGGGGGAAATGCTAGCGACCATGGAATGAGGCTCATCGATTTTCTTTTCTCCGTTGTTCCCTCAAATCCTTTTGACGCATTTGCCAAGGGAAATATTTTACAGGTGATTGTTTTTGCAATTTTTTTCGCCAGTGCAATTTCTATCTGCGGAGAAAAAGGAAAGCCAGTACTTGCTGTCATTGAATCTATTAGTGAAGTGATGGCTCATTTAACCCATATTGTCATGAAACTTGCTCCCTATGGAGTGTTTGCTCTTATGGCATCCGCTGTTGGAGAAATCGGGGCAAAAGTCATTTTGCCGCTGATTAAAGTTGTCATCTGTATGGGAATTGGCTGTTTTCTTCAAATAGCTATCGTATTTTGTCTATCTCTAAAATATTTGACAGGATACAAGGTTGCGCCCTTTTTTAAAGGGATGAAAGATGCAATCATCGTGGCATTTACCACAAGTAGCAGCGCTGCAACCTTGCCCGTATCTTTGGAATGCGCACGCGATCATTTAGGAATATCGCCTGATATTTCTGGATTTGTGATGTCCCTTGGCTCGACAATTAATATGAACGGCACAGCAATTGGTCAGGCGGTTTCTGCAATTTTTATTGCTCAAGCCTATGGAATTGAAGTAACATGGGTCAATATACTCGTTTTGATTGTAACTTCTCTTGTGTCAGCTGTTGGAACAGCTGGGATTCCAGGAAGTGGTCTTGTGATGCTTTCCATTGTGCTAAGCTCTATGGGGCTTCCACTTGAAGGGATTGCACTTGTTGCAGGAATTGATCGCCTAAGAGATATGATGGCAACCGTCGTAAATATTTTAGGAGATGCTGTTGCTACCATTTATGTAGCAAAAAAAGAGGGGAAAATTGACGAGAAAGTCTATCATCAAGTGACATGGATTGATTAATTTAAGGAAATATTATGGAAAAATCGATTGAAGACGCAATTCGTGCAATAGAGAGTTTAAAAGAAAAAAAAGCGCAAGATTTTATCAAAAATGTATCAGACGCTATTTCTTTATGCTATCAAAAAGGGGGTAAACTCCTCATTGCCGGAAACGGAGGAAGTTTGTGTGATGCAATGCATTTTGCAGAAGAGCTTACAGGCTATTTTCGCGCGAGGCGAAAAGCTCTAGGAGCAATTGCTCTTGCAGACCCAGGGCATTTGACCTGCGTTGCAAATGACTCCCATTTTGATCAAGTTTTTTCTAGAAGTGTGGAAGCTTTGGGAAGGCCTGGGGATATTTTTATCGCGCTTACAACTAGTGGAAATTCCATCAATTTAATTGCCGCAACACAAAAAGCTAAAGAGCTAAACCTTTCAACTGTCGCATTTCTTGGGAAATCAGGCGGCGCTTTGCAAGGTCTTGCAGATTTCGAGTGGATTGTGGAAGGTAAATATTCGGATCGGATTCAAGAAGCACATATGACAGCAATTCACATCATTATTGAACTTGTGGAAAGGAAGCTCTTTTCAAATGGCAACGAGCTATTAAGTGAGCTAAAGCCTGTGAATGCAAGCTGTTGAATCGTATATTATCGATATCATTGAAGGTAGGCGATCTCAAAAAATCTTCAAAGCGATACTCTATCAAATAAGTAGAGTTTTTTATCTTGGCATCCTTTTCAAAAACAAACTCTATGACCTTAAGTATAAAAAGAGTTTTCATGCGCAAATTCCAGTCCTTAGTATTGGCAATATTGTAGCTGGAGGCACTGGAAAGACGGAGTTTATCAAGCATTTTGCAAAAGAGCTCACCTCTCTATGCAATGTTGCAGTTTTGTCTAGAGGGTATCGCTCGAGTTCTAGAAAAGGCCCAACCATTGTTACACCTCTTTGCACACCAAATATGTGTGGAGATGAGCCTTATATGATCAA
>DAOWHK010000011.1 GCA_030641465.1 Parachlamydiales bacterium
CAATGGAATTTTCATCGATACCTTCTGGAAAAGTGGTAATCTGCTCCTCAATCTCTAGCGTCTTTTGCATATGGACAGGATTAACTCCTGTGCGCTGCATGTAATTAGCATCCGATAATAGCATTGTGTGAACGATTAGCGCGCTTCCAGACAAAAATAATCCTGAAAGAAAAATTGCTGGAAAGGAAATAGTTGTTGTTGCCGCAAGAATAATCCCAACACTTGCAATGATTGCAGTTGCAAAATGGGTGAACCATTCATGGGAAAGTACTGTGCATACGTTGTCTGGAAGGTGATTGTACATCGAATGAGAAATTTCATCATGCAAAGTTTGCAAGGTATCAGGAATAAATGAGGGGAGCACATTTGTGACTGTCATAAGATAGATCCAATCTTTGGAAATTAGTACCAAAAATTTTAACGCCCATCTTATTTGAAGTCAAATTATCTCTTTATAAGAATTCTACCCCGGCACCTTCTAACTCGTCCTCATCAATAATTGCGACATTTTCTAAAATATCTGTATCAATTGCTAATTCAAACCAATTAATACGAATATCTAAAATACCCATGCAATTTAGCATATGATCACACGCTATTTCCTTTACAATATCAACGTCTCCGACATGCTCCATACATGCGAGTCGAAAGAGGTGTTCCCTCATTTTCTCTACGCGCTCAGGTAAATCCTGTGGGAACTCATTACCAAAAAGGGTTTCCATTTGCGCGTGTGTTAAGATTGC
Organism: Parachlamydiales bacterium; assembly: GCA_030641465.1. GTDB lineage: Bacteria > Chlamydiota > Chlamydiia > Chlamydiales > Simkaniaceae > DAOWHK01. Next base: position 744 of record DAOWHK010000011.1, read on the forward strand.
AATGAGGCCATCAGCATTCCGTATCGATGGTTGCCATTCAAATGGAGGATGCTGTGAAAGATAATCAAGCGCCTGGGCTTTTCCAACCTTTGTAATGTCATCATCACTTAATTGCAGGTAGCGTGGAGGCATTTCCTCTATTCGGTTGCCATTTACTCTTTCTTGAAACCAAGCCCGTATGGCAGGAACTGTATAGATTTGGTCAAACTCTGCAGCTGAATCGTTAGGATCAATATTCCTCTCATAGACGTCTTGAAATGTCACCTCATCTTGCCCTCGAATACCTCTTGCGTCCGCAAGATTTTGGAGATGTTTATTTTTGACATGCGGACCATAACCCGCCTCGTTTTGTGGATCTCTTGCCATCATTATATCGAGAATGCCTTCTCGCATTTGGTGAAGACCTTCATGTACCCGCTCTTCCACAGTATCGAAAATATTTCCTCCATAGATAAGGGCCGAGTAATATCTGTAAATTGCAGAGATATAACGACCTCCGCAGTGCCCATGCATCGTACCAAGATGTAAAATAATTTGTTGACAAATGGCTGCGTCATGATTTCCACTATCAATTTCATGAAAAATAACTTTTAGCATTTTTTCAATTTTTGTATAAAATCTTTCTTTATTTTGTACACCTAATAAATCGCCCCTAGTTACAATGACGTTTACAGACGCTTCTAAATTTGCTCTTGCTATATTATAGGATACTTCGTCGTTTCCATCAAAGACGACAGGCCCATCTCGGTCGACAAAATCAAGTCTTGGAGTGCCGTCAGGAAGATGCCTTACTGTGGTGTTCAATCCATCAAAGAGCTCTACAATGCGCTGACATTCAATTCGGGCTAAGTCACACCCTTCTGGAACATAATTTGGGTCCACAGCAAAAGCCAAACTTTCTAGAAGATGGTGTGGATGCATATGAAAGGGTAAAATAAGACGTAATTGCGCAGCTTGTATTTCTATTAAACGATCTGGTGTCAGTTCTTGGCGCTTAGGGCGGTTTGCTAGCTCTCTCATGCCGCGAAAGCATCCTTCTGGGATAGAAAGTGCGAACCGATCCCAACACTCAAGTAAATTTGTTTCTCCAAAGAAGTCGACCTCTGGAGGATTTGCTGTATTTCCGTAAATATCTCCAAAGACTTGATTTTGCTCATCAGCTGTTAATTGTTCCCTAAAGCTGTTAAGTAGGAATAGTTCGATGGAAACCCGCATATACATACAACGCTCTTCGTGACTTAGAAGCTCGATATTTTCTCCATTCTCTTCTATTAATTGCCGGTCAATCTCTTTGACTCTTCTTCCAAATCCAGGGATGTCTTGTTCCATTTCCTCAAACGCCTCCCCGATCCGTTCTACATCCGCATTTTCCTGCAGCAGGTTTTGTAGTCTTCCAAGTGGCATAACTTCCGCATTTGGAGTGTATATAATCTCTGGTAGGGGCGTATCTTCTAGTCCAAGTATACGTTCTTCTTCTTCGCGAAGGGGCATGCCATTTCTAAGTTTACAAAAAAGCTCTTCTGTAGCTTTTACATAATCTTGAAGGCCCGCTCTATCAGGGTGATTATTTCTCTGCTGGATAAGAGCCCGTAAAGGACTGTAATCAATTTTAGTAGGTGCAAGTCGAAGTTTTCCTTCTGGAATAGAGATTGCAAAGCGATCCCAACATTCTAAAAGGTTCGTTTGCCCAAAAGAATCTAAGTTAGGTCGAGAAGTACTGTTTCTCCAGATATTTCCATAAACTTCCTCTTGCTCTGCAGGGTTTAGTTGCTCCCCAAAAAGCCTTAGAAGGGTCATTTCCGCAGCAACTCTGATATCTCTGTTGATTGGTTGCTCGGGACTTTTATTTAGCTCATGCTGAAGTGCTTGACTAAATCCAGGAATGCATTCCCTATCAATCTGTTTTAATAAATCCCTTATTTCCCAAATACGGGCGCCTGTACGCAGTTGATTTTGAAGCTGCCCAAGCAGTGTTTGAGGAAAAGGATTTATTGCCCGATTTATGTGAGGTGGGATCACTAGATTTAGTCCACAGCGTTGCATCTCTTCCGGATGTATGGGCGCTCCATTTCGGGCCCTGCAGAGGATACTTTGTGCATTTTGGACTCTTTCTTGTAGATCCATTTGATCAGGTTGTGCTTTTTGCTCTCTAATAAGCGCTCTTAGGGGATCTAAATCGAGATCGCCTGAGTGAAAATGGAGGCGCCGAGGTTGTATACCCATTCCAAATTCTTCCCAACAATCAAGAAGATGAGTTTCAAAGTAGTAGTCCTCTGTGTGTTCATCAAGAGATCTTCCTGCCATTTCAAGATAGAATCCCTCGCGCTCCTCAGGCTCAAGTTGCTGATAAAAACCCTCGAGTAAAGTAAGTTCAATAGCTATTCTAAGGTTTTGAAAATTTTGAAGGTTTACTCCCCCTGTATCTTTTTCTAGTCGAATAAGAACTTCGGCAGTAAATCCAGGAAATACATCCTCTTGCCTTTCTAATGAATTAATAATGTCGGAGTGTCTGAAAAAGACATGATTCCGACTTAGCATATTTTGTAATTTTCCAAGTTCTGTAGTCCCAGGATTATCCACATAGGGCCCAAGAGCTTCCGTTTGATTCCTTTCGATAATATGATCTTCTTGAGCATTGATTAGTGCTTCTAAAAGGGCAGCATCTTCGGGATTTTGGTAGCGATCTTCAATCAATTTTCTTACTTGATCAAACGTTGTTTGAAATCGTAGAGTGTGCGGATCTATTGACTCGCCGAATCGATCCCAGCAGTCGAGAAGATGCACTTCTCCATAAAAGGGTTCATTTGGCCTAGGATCTGTGTTCCCCCAAATTCTTCCAAAACAAGCCTCTTGCTGATCAGGACTTAGTTGTTCTCTAAATGCCCTAAAAAGGGTTTGCTCGATGGCAATACGGAAATGTAAAAGGTTTTCAAGGGGGGCGTGGTCGGGAAATTGATCTCGCAATGCTCTCGTAAATCCTGGAATGGTTTCCTCTATTTGCAGAAATAGATCCTGTATTATCTCTCCTCTCACCTGTTCACTCATTTCTATTTCGTGGCATGTGTCAATTAGAGTGTTTTGTAGGGCTCCGAGTGCATTATTTGGGATGAGGCCAATATAGGTTAGGCTTTTGTAGATGTTTCGAGAAACGCTTGCAGCGTTTTCGGCATTCCTAATTCTCTCTTGAAGCTCTTCACTGTCGCCACCAGCTGCTTTTTCCTCAAGAAGAGCTCTTAGTGGCTGCATGCACTCTGATAAGAATTCATTTGGATCGTTTTCAATTAGGAACGGAACATCTGTAGCAACAAGAGCGAATCGATCCCAATTGTCAAGCAAGTGATTTTCTCCATAATGTGGCTCATCTGGCAAAGGGTCTGTGTTTCTGTAAATTTCTCCGTAAATACGGTCTTGATCGTCGCTTGAAAGATGAGATGTAGCTAGGAGAAGAGTATGCTCAACAGCTGCTCTAAGAGAGGGTCTATTTTTTTCTAATTCGAGGTGATGATTATCTTTGTAAAATTGATGCAAAACAGCGCTTGAAAAGTTAGGTAGTTGGTTATCAACCTCTTGCAAGGAATAAAGAATCTCTGCAGTAGATGGCTCTAGATTTAAGGAGTTTTGAAGCATACCAAGGGGGGTAAGAGGCTCTCTTGGTATATAATGTGGAAATCTACATTCAAGTAACCCTTGTAATCTAGGAGAAAAGTCACTTGCTTCTAAGGGGATGCCGTTTCTTAAAGAACATAAATTCCATTTTGCCTGCCAAATAAGACCTTTTAAATCGTCATTATTCGGATCATTTTGTAAATCATGTTGCAGCTGAATGAGTTGCTGCATATTTATAAAAGGTACTGCTTGCATAATAACCGCATTATTTTTAATTAATATAATTAATTATAACAAATATTGGTTATTAACGAAATAAAAGCATTTATTTTAAATAGTATTAGTAAAATAAAACATCCGCTATCAAAAAGAAATTTTAATAGCGGATTTAATTCATTACAATAAAGCTGTTTTATACCAAGCAGAGCATTTCTAAAGTTGCATGATCTACTTGAATTTGCGATACGTCTAAATCACCTTGTAGAATATCAAGGTGTGTAAGCATGTACTCGATTGCACATTTTTTTACAAGTCCATGGTGATCAATGCATGACATTCTAAATAGATCTCCTCGATCCATATTAGCCATGCCTTCAGGAAGACCCTGGCGTGGTTCCCACCCATCAGGTATGTGATTTTGAAACCACGAATTGATTTGATCCGTATCAAATGTCCGATGTATTCTCATCGATGGATCTTGATTCTCATTTCTTGTATCTACAAGTCCATTGAGCATCCAAGAGCCTCTTTGGAGGATAAATGCGGGAGTATATAATGCATCAAAACTAGTAATTGCAGCATTTTCATTAATACGTCGGGTATATGGATCTGCAAATTCCGCAGCTCGGGAGCCAACGACCCCTCTTGCACGACCAATAAATTTTGCGAAGTCATTTTGAGTATGCGACATAAACATTCCGCCATCACCAGGATGTACTCTAATGTGCTCAGTAATTAAATGATTGATTAATCCTTGTCGCCTTTCATGATAAGCTTCTTTGATTTCGTCATCGAGTGTTGTTATACGAATATTACCAGAAAGATCTTGGTACATTTCTGTTAATCCTTTCATATATCTTCCGACGCAGTGTTGAGCAATAACCCCAATTCTTAAGAGATTACTGTTGCGAACTCTAGGATCAGCATTATGCTGGTCTTGATAAAGGGAATAGGTAACAAATTTTGCATAATTTTC
>DAOWHK010000080.1 GCA_030641465.1 Parachlamydiales bacterium
CGGAACGTCAGCAACAATGCGGTTTGCTTCATCAATAATTCTCGCTCTATCAATCAGATCTAGAAGAATGCCCTCCTTACTTGCAACACCACGTATCGTTTGAAAAACGCGGCTATCTCCGGACCCAAAGGACTTTGCATTTTGCGGCCTATGCAGGGTATAAGGATTTCCAGAATTTGGAAAAGTGCATTTTGCAAGTGCTAAAATGTGAATATGAGATTTAAGCGGCGCTCCCTCAATTAACCCCCTTGCAGTCATTCCGGTTCCTGCATCGATTAAAATATGATCAAAAATCAGCCCATTTTCTCTCTGATTTCGCTCAATATCAATGCTAAGTGATTTAGCACCTGGAAGTGCTTCATTCATCGAAGCACCCTCTGGAATAACAACGCAGCGCTCCCGATTCACAGCATAATCATTAGCGATTTTTTGCACATTATCCCAATTTCCTCTTGCAATCCAATGAATTTCAGGGCACATCATCTCCGTAAAAAGGAGATTACCCACAGGCTTTTTTTGAGACCTTTCGAGCAAAAAGGGGATAGGTGTTATTCCATTTTCAATAAGAAGCTGCGCACATCCAACGACATGATTAGAATAGGCGCCTCCAATTAATACAACCTCCTTCACATTCTGTTTGATCAAATACGGAATTAAAGAGAGGTATTTTCGATATTTTGAGCCCGTGATTCCAAAACTTAATTCATCATCTCTTTTCACAAAAACGTCTTTTCCAAACGAATTTAATGGGTGGATCCTTGATCTATATGGATAGTCTAAAAAAAGAATTTGTTTATTCATAAAAATTATTCAGACAAAAAATCCATTTTGACATAACCTGCGAATTATAGGCTAATAAAGAGGGTTTGTCATGGGAAAAAATGTTGCGCAAAAATTGATTGAGAGTCATCTTGTTTCAGGAAAAATGAAAATTGGCGAGGAAATTGGCATTAAAATCGATCAAACTCTCACGCAAGATGCCACGGGAACAATGGTAATGCTTGAGCTCGACGCAATGGGTCTAAAACAAGCAAAAACAGAAGTTTCTTGCCAATATGTTGATCACAATATCATTCAAAATGATCATAAAAACCCTGATGACCATCTCTTTTTATGGAGTGCCTGCCAACGCTTTGGTATATGGTATAGCAAACCTGGAAATGGAGTCTCTCACCCAGTCCATATGGAAAGTTTAGGGATTCCTGGAAAAACTATGGTCGGATCTGACAGCCATACGCCAGCTGGAGGCAGCCTTGGAATGCTCGCAATTGGAACAGGTGGCCTGGAAGTGGCACTTGCAATTGCAGGGGAGCCGTTTTATTTCAAAATGCCAAAAATTATGGGCGTAAAACTTACAGGAAAGCTTCCAGATTGGGTGAGTGCAAAAGATCTCATATTAGAAATGCTACGTCGCCATGATGTTGCAGGAGGTGTTGGAAAAATTATCGAATATTATGGTCCGGGTCTTGAAAATTTATCTGCCATGGATCGCCATGTCATTACAAATATGGGAGCCGAACTTGGAGCCACAACCTCCGTCTTTCCATCCGATGAAATTACCAAAAAATTTCTAAAAAGTCACGGACGAGAAAAAGACTGGAAACTACTCGTTGCAGATAAAGGCGCAACCTACGATGAGCACGATGAAATTGACTTATCAAAACTTGAACCTCTCATCGCCTGCCCAACAAGCCCCGGAAATGTCGTTCCAGTTTCAGAAGTATCAGGAAAACCAATCGTGCAAGCAATGATTGGATCATCTGCTAATCCCGGCATGAGAGATTTTGCAATCCCCGCAATGATCATTGATGGGAAAAAATCTGTGGATTATGTCTCTCTAGATATCAATCCTTCGTCAAGGCAAGTTCTAGAAAATTTAACAACTGGCGGCTTTTTATCATCACTTATCAGATCAGGTGGAAGAATTCATCAAGCGGGCTGTAATGGCTGCATCGGAATGGGACAAGCACCAGCGACTGGAAGAATTAGCCTGCGCACAAATCCTAGAAATTTTCCTGGAAGATCAGGAACAAAAGAAGATCAAGTCTATCTTTGCAGCCCCGAAACAGCGATTGCCTCAGCAATTACAGGTGTAATTACCGATCCTAGAACACTTGATATGCCATATCCAAAGTATAGAGATCCAGAAACAATGGAAACAGTAGACGAGCTTACACCACCTCCAAAAGATGGCAAAAGACAAGAACTAATCATGGGGCCTAACATCAAACCTCTTCCAAAATTTGATCCCTTAGAAAAACACATTGAAGGTCCAGTGCTTCTAAAAGTGGGAAATAACGTCTCAACTGATGAAATTCTTCCAGCCGGCACAAAAGTCCTGCCATTTAGAAGTAATATCCCTGAAATCAGCAAGTTTACCTTTGGACAAGTTGATGAAACTTATTATGATAGAGCCATGAAACATCAAAAAACAGGCTCACTTATTGTTGGGGGATCAAACTACGGCCAAGGATCAAGCAGAGAACATGCCGCGATCTCTCCAAGATTTCTCGGAGTAAAAGCTGTTATCGCAAAAAGCTACGCGCGCATTCATCGAAAAAACCTCTTAAACTTCGGTATTTTGCCCCTAGAATTTGTAAAAGAGAGCGATCATAATACCATTGATCAAGAAGACATTTTGGAAATCAAAGACGTAAGATCATCTGTAGACTCGGGATCTGAAATCACAGTTTTTAATAAAACAAAAAATCAATCCTTTCAAACAAAAATGGAACTATCCAATAGAGAAAAAAGCGCTCTTCTCGCAGGTGGACTTATTAATCTTACTATGGAAAAACACAAATAGGACATCACATGTGGCTCTTTATTGTACGAATTCTCATTACAGCACTCACAATTATTGGCATCGCACATGTCATACCAGGACTTGAAGTCGCAAATTATCTCGATGCCGCAATCTTTGGGCTGATGCTAGGTCTTGTGAACGCCTTTGTAAGGCCTCTATTAATCCTACTCACACTTCCCATTACAATTTTCACCCTCGGGCTATTTTTGCTCTTTATCAATGCCTTTACATTCTGGCTTGCAAGTGAGATCTCCTACGGGGTGCAGATCCACACCTTTGCAGCAGCTGTTTGGGGAGGACTCATTATTTGGATCATGGGGATTTTTACAAATCGTCTCGTATGGAACCAATACTAAACTGTTTCAGGATAAGACTAAGTGATTACAGCTCTCATAGCCGCCTCAAGCCTTTCCTCTGAATCAAACACGTGGTTCTCGCCATATTGAGTATCCCAGGGCTCAATATTTCCCCCAGCTTCTATCGCTAAGTGATAAATATGCCCATAAACAGCATTTTTTTGTTCGGGACTAAGCTGAAAAAACCGATAAACAATGGAAGCTTTAATGCATTGACACTCAGGTGATAAAGATATTCTTACATCGATGTTCGAGAGTGTCTTAGGAACGGCTGTTAGCTGAATCTGATTGAGATATAACCATTGTAAATTCGTAAGCCGACCGATTTCTGGGGGAAGCTCTGTTAGGTGATTCTCACCGAGACCTAACATCTGTAAATTCGTAAGATGCCCGATTTCAAGGGGAAGTTCTGTTAGTTGATTCAGATAGAAAAGTAAGCGTTCTAAATTCGTAAGCTGCCCGATTTCGGGAGGTAAATACCGTAGGTTTGAATTGCTTAAATTAAGAGCAGTAATAGCTTGCACATTAGGGATTTGCTGAATCCAAGCGCTAAGCCGCGCTCCTACATCTTCTGAGGATAATCCATCAAAGTTTTGCTGGTGTAAGTGTGTTTGACCTCCTGGCAGACGTTTCCAGAATGTTAAAGTGTCACGAATTTTGATTACCTCTTCCACTTCTAAAAAGCGCTCAAGTGATACTTTTGGAAGGTGAGTTGCTATATCTCGAGGAACAGACTGTAG
>DAOWHK010000078.1 GCA_030641465.1 Parachlamydiales bacterium
TGATTTTTTATCCACAATTCGATCTGCTGCAACTCACTTAAATCCTGCGGAGCAAGAAACGTGCGCTGCAGCACTTGGTAATTTAGGGGACTCTCACTCTACTGAACTTCTAAAAAAACTTGCAAAATCATCAAACATCCAAGTACAACTTGCCTCTTGCAAAGCTCTTGATATCTTAGGAGACTCAAGCTACCGAAATACCCTTATGAATCTTGCAAAACAAGGAAATCTCTTTGCAATCACACTTCTTGCTGAGATTCAAGGATCTGAACAAGCTCTGAAGTCACTCATAAAACATCCAAATATTCAAATTCGATATAATGCAGCAGTTTCCCTTTTGCGGCTTCATGATGCCGCAGCAATCCCCCTTATTCTGGAAATTCTTCTTAGCGATGATAATGATCTTGGATTTTTCCCCCAGTACTCTCTTGGAAAGTCTTTGATGACTTGGAAAGTGACAAATTCCGCAGCTGCGTGTTCTAAAATTATGCGTCAAGACATTGTTGCAATGACCTTCGACCTTAAAGAGCGCCTCCTTCAAGAATGCATGGAGCTTGACGACACTGCATTTATCTCTATTGCAGAGGCGCTTTTTAATCATCAAAAAAACAGCCTATTGCCTCTTCTTGTGCAACTCTTAGAAAATCTCAATACAAAAACAGCTATTGATTTACTACAAAAAGAGTCTTCAAGAATTGGAGCGCCATTTATTCGCAACTATTGCCACCTGTCTCTTTATCGCTTGAAAGCACCCGGAAATCACGAGTCGATGTTAATGGATTTTTTAAAGAATAAAGAGCAAGACGAACTCATAAAATTTCGTCCCATGTCTTCTAATATGAAAGAAGAGCGCAGCGCATTTCAATTAACCCCTGAAGAAACCTCTCGCCTACTAATTGAATCTTATGAAACCATCGCAAACCGCCATGATGAAAACTGCATCCTATTTTTATTAAATGCTATAAAAAACGGAAACCAAAAAAATCGCTATGCAATCGCAGGTTTGCTTTTAAAGGCTATTCAGTGAAATCTTTGGTCATTTTTTTTATCCTTTTCACCGCCCTTCTTTTTTCTAAAGAAAATGAGCAATTTACAATAAATCTCAAAGATCCAGTTTATAAAGATGGCATACTTTCCACACACGAAGGTGGCGTTTTTTCTTCAAAAGACATAAGAATTCAAGCGCTCCACATTGAATACAAAAATAACGTAGAAAACGAAGAGCCAGTGCAAGTTGTGAGCGCAAGGGGCAACTTAATGATCACTTATGGAGAGCGCATTTTTATTGGAGACACCCTAACCTATGACTTTATTCGCCATACTGGAACCATTACAAATGGCCAAACAAGTATCGACGTTTGGTTTATGGGAGGTGAAACCATCACTTTGCATCCTGACCACAGTTTTTCCATTCAAAACGCTTACATTACAACAAGTGATAGTGGGCAAATTGACTGGAAAATCCACTCAAGAAAAATGGAAATCACAAAAAATGCTGAGCTATCCGCAACAAATGTCACTTTCCGTTTGTTAAACACCCCAATTTTTTGGCTGCCAGCCCATAAAAGTAATCTCAAAGCTTTTAATGACTCACCCCTTCGCTATATTGCCAAGTGGGAAAATGGACAAGGGCCCAAACTTTCCATGCGCTACCGGATCTACTCTACAGAAAATTTTGGACTCTTTTTTCGCCTCGACCTTCGTCCTAAAAGAGGGTTTGGAGGAGCGTTAGAGTCAAATTTCCTCTCAAAAAGCAAGCGTACATTGTTTAAGACAAAAAACTATCTAGCACACGACACCTTTTTTAATGACAACGATCCCAATCAAATAAAAACAAGATACCGTCTCCAGGGAATTTTTGAATCAAAAAATCTTAGCGAATCGATGTGGACTTATTTGACATATGATAAAATTAGCGATAGAAATATGCCTGGCACCTTTAAAAATGATGATTTTGAGCTAAATACACGAAAACGAACCGAGTTAATCCTACGAAATTATCAAAAAGAGACCATTGCTGGAATAAATTTTCGTCCAAGAATTAACTCCTTCCAAGCAATGAAAGAAGAGCTTCCAACAGCCTTTCTTGCAATCAAGCCTCAAGTCATCGAAAAAACAGGCGTAATTACTCAAAATCACCTAAAAGCTTCCTACCTTGAATACGTGTCTGCAAACGAGCTCGAAACATTTATTCCAGACTACCATGCGATGCGCCTTGATACAGAAAACAAGCTCTATCGCCCCTTTAACCTCCACTTTCTTACGCTCACTCCCCTACTTGGTTTCCGAGGCATTTTTTATAACAACAATCCAAATGGAGACTCCGTTTTAAACGCCTTCCTTAACTATGAATGTGACGTGCGGTCTCCTCTTAGTAAAACTTACAAATATTTTACCCACAATCTAGTCCCATACCTCACATATAAAGGAATTAGCCAACCTTCAATTTCTGCAAACGACCTACTCATTTTTGGTATTCAAGATGGCTTTCATAGGTTAAATGAAATCAAAATAGGAATTAATAACCTATTTTATCTCTCCAAGCACCTTTCTTTTGAGCCCAATTTTTCTACCGATCTTTATTTTTATAGTTTTTATAGTGATCACACATTAAGCAAAACCGTTCCGAAAGCGGCCATTGACTTCACCTGGAATTTCTCTTCCCTACGCACCACTTGCAAATTTGGCTACGACATAGAAAATAAAGTCCTAAACCATGCGAACATCCATTTTTTATGGACAATCAATCAAAACATCGCTTTCAATATAGAATATAAACACCGTAGCAGATTTGATTGGAGAAAAGGGAACCATGAAAATTTTATTTTAGATGTTACAAGACCTGTTGACGAGCTCGTGAACTCCCCAATCTCCGATGGAAGAAATCTCTTTCGCACGCGGCTTGAGCTGAAACTTACGCCTCAGTGGATCTGCCGCCTAGAGTCGCATACAGGTTGGGGCCGAAAAGATGAGCCAAGCTACAACGAAGGTACAATTGATCTTATCACAACCATCTCCTCCGCCTGGAAGGTCAAAGTCTCTTACGCTCATAGAGTTAAAGAAGGAGACACAATCTTTGACCCATCAGCACTTAGCTTTAATTTCGCATTAGTTACAAAATAATGAAAGTTGATATTATAATGAATTCACTTCCTATTGATGCTCTTGAATTAATTTTTAGCGATGTAAATAATCCCCAACTCTCCAGCGTTTCAAAAAGCTTTAGAGCAGCACATGAACGACTTTACCAAAATATATATATGGTTATTTACAAATTTCACACTAAGCAACATCGCACTAACTTTGATGAGCGCCAAATAGAACTACTCTTGAATCACCAAAAAGGCGATAAATCGAAAGTAATCTCTATGCTTTTTGCAAATATTTATGAACGGCATGAGTTATGGGATATACCTGTTAGAAAAAAAGAATGTTTTAAAACTCATCTCCACAAAAAAGTTAATTGTTTTGGATGGTATTATGAAAACTTGGTGCTAGATTTTTTCTTAAAACTTAGTTCAAAGATACTTAGTGAGACAAATGACACCTATTACACAACCTCCAGAGATTATAATTGGAATAAAGCTCTCCCTTTTATTATTTCTTGTAATATAGCTTTAATCAACGATAGAATAGAGGAATTATTTGGAGAAAAAAATGGTTTTACAAACAATAAAATATCTGTAAGATATGCTAGTGAACGCCTTTTCTTGACAGTCCAAAACCCAGAAAACTGCGGGTCTATTCATAAACAAGAACTCTTACTTGAAAAATACGAACAAGCACGCATTACCTATCATAGATATGACGAGAGGATGAAATCCCTTGTAGAGAGAAGAGTTGCGGAATATCAGAATATCGTTGACGAAGATCGTGATTTTTTTGGCAAGGCATACGTTGATAGTCTTTTCAGAGGGGGTATCGCCATAACCTGGGATCAGTTTTGTCTAGCAATTGACCATGGAAATCAGGTGAGTTCTAAAACTTCTTCCCACACCGACTCCATCAAGCTAAATCCTTATGGATGCATCCTCAGTTAGCCCCAATACACACCTTAGTGGATCTGCCGCATGGAGTTGCATACTGGTTAAGTCCGAAATTTTAACTTTAGATGGATTTTTGGAAATTATCAAATCAAATAATTTGTTTTACAGTATTGCGTTTTTCATTATATGTACACTCTATTTCCAGCTTCAATAATTAAGACTTGTATTTTTTCTTGAGGGCGTTAATTTTTGGATCAAGGAGTTTGCGCTCATTTTTTTCCATTCGATCGATAAAAAGAGTGCCGTTGATATGATCGTTTTCATGCATGAGCATGCGCGCTTTCCACTCTTCTACATCTTCAGAAAAAGCATTACCATCTAAGTCTAACGCCTTAATATGAATTTTTTGAGGGCGCTCAACGTCGCCGTGAATGCCTGGAATGGAAAGGCATCCTTCCTCATCAGTCACAGTTGCCTCGGATGGGTCGCTAATAGTGGGATTAATAAAGACTTGAATCTTATTTGTTGGAGGATCTACTTGTTTAGGATACTCGGCAGCGTCTAAACAGATAATAAAAAGGCGGATATTTTTCCCAACTTGAGGAGCTGCAAGTCCAATCCCATTTGCGTATCGCATGGTCTCTTCCATATCGGAGGCAAAAGATTTGATTTCTTCTGTGATCTCCTTAATCTCAGCACTTTTTTGCCTTAAACGAGGATCCCCATAGATAACGAGGGGTAAAATCATCTCGTGCCAACTTCCTCAATATCTATTTGAGGCACGGACATTTTTCTCTTACCAAGTGTCGAAGACCAAAGAGATAATATAAGACATAGCCCCATAAATATCGCAGCAAGATAGGCTGTAAATTTTTTGAGAACAGATGCTGTTGACGTTCCAAAAAGAGAATTGCTTGAATCCCCTCCAAACGATGCTACAAGTCCCATGCTTTTACTTTCTTGAATAAGTATCACAAAACAAAGCAAGCTTGAGAGCCCAAGAAAGATGAAAAGTAAAATAAAAAATAGTGCGGTCATAGATCTTTAATTCCTTGAAAAATGAATGAGTTGATTAAATGATTCGACATCGAGTGAAGCACCTCCTACGAGTGCGCCGTCGATGTTTTTTTTCTGCATAAGACAGTCGATTGTTTTTGGACTGACTGAGCCTCCGTAAAGGATAGAAATATTTTTAGCAAAGTCTTCTGAGTAAAGTTTTGCTAGAAAATTTCGACACATAAGATGGGTCTTGTCTGCAATTTCAGGTGTTGCAGTTTTTCCAGTGCCAATAGCCCATACGGGCTCATAGGCAATCACAAGAGAAGATAGTTCCTTTTCCGTTAGCCCTTTTAGGCCATTTTCCAATTGCTCTTTTAATACTTGCTCAGTCCGCCCTGTTTCTCGATCCATTTCTGACTCGCCGATACAAAAAATAGGTTGAATATCCTCACAAATCGCTTTTGCAAGTTTTGCTTGCACAGCGCAATCCTCTTCGTGATAGAGGCAGCGGCGCTCAGAATGTCCAATTAAGACGAACTTTACTCCTGCTTCCTTTAACATCTTTGCAGATACTTCCCCAGTATATGCGCCACTTGAGTATTCACTCATGTTTTGCGCACCAATTTGTATAGAACTGTTTTCTGCAGCATTGCTTGCCGCTGAAATTGCAGTAAATGGAGCTGCCAAATAAATAGCTACGTCTACACTATCCTTAGTGTGAGGAATCAATGCAGAAACAAAGGAAACAGCTTCATTTGCCGTTTTATTCATCTTCCAGTTTCCGACGATGTATTTTTTGGGAAGGTGTATTTTCAATAATATTTTGTGCAGTTAGGTGTATACACAAACCGATTCAAGACTTGGGTTTTAACTTCGTTAGCTTTTCTTTAGAATTTTATCCTCACTCGCGCCTTGCCTACCGGCAATTCCACTTACTCCGGATAAAATTTTAAAAGAGCCTTCTTGTTAAATTCCCAAGTTTTGAGTCAGTTTGTGTATAGTATACTTGTTAAATTGAGATTTTTCAAGTCTCATTCTTGCTTTTTGAAGATTTTTTAAGTACTCTTACTTGTATGACTACCATAAACACCCCAACTTATTCTGTTTCAGAGCTCACTTTTGCAATAAAAAATATTTTAGAGCCCCGATTTTCTGAAGTTCGAGTCAAAGGGGAAATTACAAATTTGAAAAAACAGTCCTCTGGACATATCTATTTCACTCTAAAAGATACAAATTCTCAAATTTCTGCTGTGCTCTTTAGGGGAAATGCAGTGCAATGTTCCTATCAACCAATTTCTGGTGATCAAGTCACTCTTACTGGGCAGCTTAGTATTTATCCCCCACGAGGTAATTATCAACTCATTGTAAAAACCGTGGAAAAAGAGGGCGTCGGGGAGCTTCTTTTAAAGTTACACGCTCTCAAATTCAAACTGGAAAAAGCTGGCAGGCTTAGTCTCGACAAGAAAAAGCCCCTGCCGAAATACCCCAAGGTCATTGGGGTCGTCACAAGTCCAACAGGCTCTGTCATTCAAGATATTATTAATGTGCTAAAAAGAAGATTCCACGGATTCCACTTAATCCTAAATCCAGTAAAAGTTCAGGGTCCAGGTTCTGCTGAAGAAATTGCTGCAGCAATTCGAGATTTTAACAGGTTAAAACTTGTCGATGTGATGATTGTTGGTCGTGGCGGCGGATCTTTAGAGGACCTTTGGCCATTCAACGAAGAGTGCGTTGCAGACGCAATTTATGAGTCCACAATTCCGATCATTTCAGCTGTCGGGCATGAAACAGACTACTCGATTGCAGATTACGTCGCAGACGTAAGGGCTCCAACGCCATCTGCTGCTGCTGAAATTGTTCATAGAGAAAAAAAAGCAGACCTTGATTTTCTTTCTCAAATTGAAAAACGAGTCACAAATGCAATAGAGCAAAAAATAAGAGAACGAAAACTGCATCTTCAAGGAGTTACAAGGCACCCTCTTTTTACATCTCCTTATTATCTACTTTCTCCATATTTGCAAAAAATGGACGAAATAAGCACTAAACTGCAGGGTTTCAACCCTTTACAAAGAATCGCTCATATGCGATCAAAGCTTGAGCAGCTAGATCTTGGGATAAAATATCGGATGCAACATCTTGCAAAAGAAAAATCTTCAAGATTAAAGCAACTTCTGTCCCACCTTCAAGCAATCGATCCAAAAAACCTCTTAAAAAAAGGGTATTGCATTCCCTTTGCTGAAAAAGCAAATTCCGTTATCATGTCGTCAAGCCAGCTAAAAATTGGGCAAAAAATTTCTTTGCTATTTCACGATGGCAAAGTATTAACTAATGTGGACGAAATAAAAAATGACTGAACCCTTCTCCTTTGAAAAAGCCTATGCTAGGTTAGAAAAAATTTTAGAACTATTAAATGACGGGAAGGCAGATCTCGAGCAATCTTTGAAACTTTATGAAGAATCTGATCAATTGATCGTATCCTGCAGTGCAAAACTCCAGCAAGCAGAACAAACGATCCAAACACTCATAAAAAATCGAAATGGTGCTTTAGAGACAAACCAAAGTGGTGAGGCCTGCACGGAATCTTTTAATCCTGCATCATCTAACAATATTTAGGCTCAATAATGAGATCCCTACTCGATCAGCTAATACTTCCTGAGCAAATCAACACTCTATCCTATGAGGACCTCTCGCTTCTTGCAGAGAATATTCGCACCCGAATTCTTGACGTCATGTCAATCAATGGAGGACATCTTGGATCAAACCTTGGTATTGTGGAACTGACAATTGCTCTACATAAAGTCTTTAACTCCCCAAAGGATAAATTTATTTTTGATGTTTCTCATCAATGCTATCCACACAAACTCCTCACAGGTAGAAATGAAACATTCGACACGATTCGTCAGCATAATGGGCTATGTGGTTTTACGCACCCAGAAGAATCTCCCCATGATCATTTCTATGCAGGTCACGCAGGAAACGCCCTCTCTCTTGCACTAGGTGTTGCAAAAAGCGACGAATTTACAGATTCAAAAGATTACATTCTTCCAATTCTTGGCGATTCTCCGCTCACTTGCGGCCTTACAATGGAAGCTCTTAATAATATCCCAAAAGATATCAAACGCTTCATTGTTATTCTTAATGATAATGCGATGTCCATTTCGGAAAATGTAGGTGCCATTTCAAAAATACTTAGCCGCATGATTAACAATCCAACTACAAATAAACTCTATGAAGAGATCGAATCCATCCTTGCAAAAGTCCCAGGATATGGCCATTTCCTTGCAAAAAAAGGTCATGTCGTCAAAGAGTCAATTAAAAACCTTGTCAGTCCGGCTCCTTTTTTCGAGCAGTATGGCCTAAATTATATTGGTCCAATTGATGGGCATGACATCCGTAAATTATCAGAAACGTTTGAAGCATTAAAAGGCAGTAACAAGCCAACAGTTGTTCATGTTCTTACAACAAAAGGAAAAGGGCTTGATATTGCGATCAAAAACCCAACATCTTATCACGGCGCTAAACCCTTCGATCGCGACACTGGCGTGTTTCACCCATCTTCCAAACAAACCTTTCCTAAAATTTTCGGCAAGCATTTACTAGAAATGGCAGATAGTGACCC
This sequence comes from Parachlamydiales bacterium, assembly GCA_030641465.1. Classification (GTDB taxonomy): domain Bacteria; phylum Chlamydiota; class Chlamydiia; order Chlamydiales; family Simkaniaceae; genus DAOWHK01. Next base: position 8,605 of record DAOWHK010000078.1, read on the forward strand.
AACTATTCTTGCAATCACTCCGGCAATGCCAGCTGGATCTTGTCTTGATAAGTTTATGGAAAAATATCCTAAACGCTGCATCGATGTGGGTATTGCTGAAGGCCACTCTGTGACCTATGCTGGCGGCATTGCTTTTGGCAAGAAGATGAAGGTTGTAGCATGCCTTTACTCCTCGTTTTTACAACGCGCTTTTGATAATGTTTTTCACGATGTATGTTTGCAAAAACTCCCGGTTCTTCTCACAATTGACAGGGCTGGCATTTCTTGCGGTGATGGCGTAAATATGAATGGCATCTACGATATTGGATTTCTGAGCAGTATGCCAAACATGGTCATTACCCAGCCAAGAAATGGTCAAGTTTTAAAAGAACTTCTAAGCTCTGCATTCTCCTGGAATAGTCCAGCTTGCATTCGCTATCCAAATCTCCCAACAACTACAAGTGATGAGCCTCTATTAACAAGGAAGCTAGGATCTGCAGAAGTGATTCACACTGGAGAGGAAATTATCCTTATCGCCCTTGGACATATGTGCGATATTGCAATTGATGTAAAAGACAAACTACAAAAAGAAGGATTCAACCCTACTATTATCGATCCTGTCTTTATTAAACCCTTAGACAAAAAACTGTTTATTGAAATGATTGAATCTCATCAAACAATAATTACAATTGAGGAACATTCTCTTCAATCAGGGCTCGGATCTATTATTAATTCTTTTATTCTTCAAAATGGATTTATGAATAAACAAGTAGTTAATTTCGGAATTTCTGATGTTTATGTCGAACATGGAAAACATACTATTCTTCTAAAAGAATTAGGACTTGATTCTCACTCTATCACAAAAAAAATCCTCTCTCAATTTTCCCTTAAAAGTGCCGCTTTATGATCATTGCTCTTTTTGTAAATTTAGAAAAACCCCAAGATAAAAAAATCGCAAAAGAGGTGATTGCGTTTTTCAAACGGCATAAAATACAAGTCGTCTCTTCTACCCTTTCCGCACAAGAGCTACATATCGATCCCATCTCTTCTGTTGATGAGACTAAGATAAAATTCTTGATCTCCATGGGTGGTGATGGTTCTATTTTAGATGTTGCACATACGTATCAATACCTAGATGCTGCAATATTAGGAATTAATCTTGGCCACCTCGGATTTATGGCTGATGTTCCAATCGCTGATCTCTATCCAAGTTTAGAAGACCTTCTAAGCGGGAAATACAATATTGACGAACGCATTATTATTGAGGGCATGGCGCCAGATGGCAAAACAAGCTTTGCAATCAATGATTTTGTCATTCATCGAGCTAGTAATCCAACGCTTGTAGAAATTTCCATTCATGTCGATGATCTATACTTGAATACTTTTGAAGCAGATGGCGTAATACTTGCAACCCCCAATGGATCCACAGCATACTCATTAGCAGCTGGCGGCCCAATTCTTAGCCCAAGCTGCGAAGCGATGGTAATTACCCCAATTAGTCCCCATACCATCTCTAACCGCCCCATTGTTCTTACCTCCGAACAAAAAATCCAGGTTCAGTATTTAAGTGACTACAAACCAATTGAAGTCATTGCAGACGGCCTTGTAGGGTTCACACTAAAGCCGGGAGAAACCTTTAGTTTTAAACGAAGCCCCAAAACGTTTAAACTTGTTAACTTACTTAGAAGAGATTATTTCTCTACCCTGCGAACAAAGCTTGGATGGGCAGGAAAGTTGAGATGAGCGCAAGTGAATGCGTTAGCGGCGTAAATCATGCCACAGAAGAAAAGACCCAATTTGGAACATTTGCAGGAGTATTTCTTCCAAGTATCCTTCCCATTCTTGGAGTCATTCTTTTTTTAAGAATGGGATATTTTGTTGGTATTTCCGGTCTCAAGACAACACTTCTTTTGATACTGTCAGCCACCACCATCACGTTTATTACAGCCCTTTCGATTTCTTCAACTGCGACGAATATGAGAGCTTTTAGCGGGGGTATTTACCACCTTCTCTCAAGAACTTTTGGAGTAGAGGTCGGAAGTACAATTGGCATTCCTCTTTTTTTAGCGCAAACAATCAACATCGCATTTTATATAGCAGGTTTTAGTGAAGCCCTGCACCTAATGCTTCCAAAGCTACCCGTTCCCATGATTGGAGTTGCAGTCCTCATCGCGATTGTAGTTCTTAGTTTCACCTCCACAAAAAGAGCTCTTAAAACGCAAATAGTCATTTTTATCATCGTCCTACTAGCTCTTGCATCCTTTTTTATTGGGGCAAAAATACTCTTTGAAAATGTAGAGATCTCTCCATCTACAAGCTTACCATCTCCCTCATTTTGGATCTTATTTGCCCTATTTTTTCCAGCAGTCACGGGTATTGAATCGGGATTTTCCATGTCCGGAGATTTAAAAAACCCTACCAGATCTCTTCCTCTTGGAACGATTTCTGCAGTTGTTATTGGATTTGTTATTTACATAGCTCTCGCATTCAGTCTCTACTACATTGCCAGCCAAGAAACATTAATCTCCGCTCCTATGATTCTTAAAGATGTAGCTCTTATCAAAGGACTTGTTTTACTAGGTATTTTGGGCGCAACATTTTCAGGAGCCCTCTCATCACTTCTAGCGGCCCCAAGAACGCTGCAAGCACTTGTCCGAGACAAAGTTCTCCCTAAATTCCTATGCAAGGAAAGTGGATCTGACTCGTCACCAAAATTTGCAATCCTTGTTACTTCTTTTTTTGTTTTTTTAGGAATGATGCTAGGAGGACTTAATACTCTAGCGCCTCTATTAACGATGTTTTTCCTTATTTCCTACGGCATGTTAAATTTTGCAACAGCTGTAGAATCTATGCTCAGCAATCCAAGTTGGCGCCCAACGCTCAAGGTGCACTTCATGATTTCTTTTTTTGGAGCAGCAATGTGTCTTTTCTGCATGATGATGATCAGCGTATCAGCTGGAATTCTTGCTACTATTTTTCTTATTATCACTTACTTCATCCTAAAAAAAAGAGAGATCACATCCAACTGGGATGATATTCGAAGTAGTATCCTTCTTTTACTATCCCGTTTTGCAATTTATCGATTAGCACATGCAAAACCTTCTGCCAAATCATGGAGACCCCATTTACTCGTATTCATCGGTGATCCATTTCTACGAGCTCACCTCGTCGACTTCACGCGCGATATTACTCATAGTAAAGGACTCCTTACAATGGCAAGTATTGTAGATCATGATTTTAAAGCGAATCAAGACCTTACATATTATCGTAATAGTATCGATCATTTCTTAAAGTCCAATAACGTCCCATCCTTAGTTGAAGTTCATCGCTCAACTGATGTCATGGAAGGGATGAAAACCATGATTCATCATTATGGATTTGGTCCATTAACCCCTAATACAATTGTTTTAGGGGCCACATTGAAGCCATCCAATTTTACGATTTTTGCAGAGGTAATAAAACTCTGCCAGCAAATGAAAAAAAATGTCATTATTATTCGAGAAAATAATCTGGATCGAAAAGCATACAACCTCAGCCTTTCAAAAAAGAATAAACATATTGATGTTTGGTGGGGAGGACGGGACCGCGTTAATTCAGACCTCATTTTAGTACTTGCCTATATGCTTCAAACATCTAAAGAATGGAAGGGATCAACGCTTAGTTTAAAAACGGTTGCAACAGACACAATCTCAAATCAAAAAATAACTTCTGAAATCAAAGAATTCTCCAGAAAAAGTCGACTGCATATTCAATCGGAAATCATCACAACTGACCCCAAAGAAGATCTTTTTCAGGATACAATCTATCAAAGTTCAAAAGATGCAAATCTGCTTTTTCTAGGGATGCGCGCTCCAAAAATAGAAGAATCCACAGAAAGTTATGTAGATTATTACGCATCTCTTCTAGAAAGAACAGCGCACTTTCCACCAGTTGCATTTGTTCTTAGCTTCGAAGACGTTAACTTTTCTGAAATCCTTAATTAATCAATTGCAATTTTCATAAAATTTACTTATCATTGTAGAATACGTTTTTTGCTTTTCACTATCCAATATTGAAAACAATCACTCCTAATTGATGTTTTTTCCATTTGACTTGATTGAATACATTGTTGGTATTTGTTATGCATACAAGAAACGCTATAAAGCGAATTTTGAGAGTACTTTCATAAAACAACGATAGGCCTATGACGCTGTTTCCAACAATCACTCCTTTTATTGAAATTATCATCATCACAGTCATGATAAACTATCTGCTTTCCTTTTTTTGGAATACAAGATCCATGGATCTCATGCTTGGGCTTCTCGCATTTCTCTTGATGTTTGCAGCATCCTCTTTATTTCACCTAACAATTCTTAGCAGACTAATGCACCTTGTTGCAAGTGTTGCAGTCATTGCTGTTCTCATTATTTTTCAACCCGAGCTTCGAGTTGCATTATCTAAACTTAGTTTGAAAGGAAAAAGATATCGAGAGATCACAGAGTTTGATAATTTTTTGGATCAACTTGCAAATTCCACTTATAAACTTGCAGATAAACGTATTGGTGCTCTCATCTCCCTTGAAAATGAAGATACTTTGAATGAATATGCTCTAAATGCCGTTGTATTAAACGCCAACTTTTCCTCTGAACTCTTAGAATCCATTTTTGCAACGACAACACCTCTTCATGATGGCGCAGTCATTATTCGTGATTTAACAATCCTCTCTGCAGCAGTAATTTTACCTCTTGCAGAAGATGCGTCCCAAATTTCAAAATCCATGGGAACTAGGCATCGCGCAGCCCTTGGAATGAGTCAATTAACAGACGCTCTCTTAATTGTTATCTCCGAAGAAACTGGAAAGGTTTCTATTGCAAGAGATGGGATTATGACAAGAGGTGTTAAAATAGATCGATTTAGAGGTATTATCCGTAGTATTTTTAACCCGCCTCTTTTAAAAACCCCGAGTAAGCGTTTTAATATCTGGGAGTGGATAAAACAGTGATTACACTACTAAAGCGTCTTTTTATTCATAATTGGCCACGTAAATGCTTATCCCTCATACTTGGGATTGTCATTTGGTTTGTCGTTGATCAATCTATGACAACAACTAAAACAATCAGTGGTATTGGAGTGAAAGTCATCAATATCCCTCCAGGAAAAACAGTGGAAGGAATTCTTCCAACAGGTCATTTAAGTAAACGAATTACACTAAATATCACTGGAAATAAAACAGTACTCGATGATCTAACATCCAATGATTTCGAAGTAGTGATTGATGCTTCAAATAAATATAGTGAGTGGGTTGCAAACATCACTAAAAGAAATTTATTCTCTCTTGACTCCAATCTCAATTTATCCCAAAAAATCAGCAAAGTCTCCCATCAGAATTTTATTATCAAACTCACAAAACTTGTTACAGAAAAACTCTATATTTTGGTTACCCAACCGATCGGAGAAGCTCCTAAGGGATATCAATATATCGATATTTGGCCATACCGCCTCTATATTACAGTTAGCGGCCCCGAAGAGGTCGTGAAAAAGCTAAAAGCCAATTCTTTAAAACTGACATTCAATCTCAATGATATTACAAAAGACCAACTTGAAGATTTGCGGGTACATTCTAGCCAGGAAAATAAAGATATCGTAAGCTTTTTTATTCCGAGTGAGTGGAAGCAACTCATTCTTCCCGCACTCTCTAATACTCCGATTGATATTAATGACCCCGATGCTAAATTCCTTCGTATTGACTTCCTTAGATCAGCGCTAATTCCAATTGATAACAAAATTCCGGTAAATCTTTTTTTTCCTGCCGATTATAACCCTAAAATCAATCCTAAAAAAGCATCTATCGCAATAAACGATACCATCGAAATAAAAGAAGGCGTTAAAGTCATCTCTAAGCCTTTATATGCAAAAGGTGTAAGTGAATCCTTTTTGGATATTGTGAAAGATATGCTAGAAATTTCCGTTATCGTTTCCCCAAAATCAGAGTCAAATCTTTTTAGCTGGTCCCTGCAACTTGTCGGGCAGCAGTCCTTAGAAACGAAATATGTCCGTACATTGATGGCTGATTCTTCTGATCCTAAGCTTCGTGATCTACAACCCCATCTTCGAGAGGATTACATACGTAACAGATTTAGAAACTACGTCAATCGCTTTCGTCTTTTTACACAAGATGGAAAAAAATTCTCTCTTAATATTGAAGATCATAACGACTCTATTATTCTGACGGAAAAAATAGGTGAGCTGCAATAAGATGTCTCGCAAAGTCTGTATGCTTATTAAAAACCTAAGTGGCGGTGGCGGGCTGGAAAAGTATGCAAGTAAACTTTCTTTGGCGTTTGCCCGAAAAAGATGCGACGTCACAATCTTCACAACAAATTTTAAAGAAAATTTGGAGCCAAACTCACCCATTAAAATCAAACTTAGTCCCCTAAAAAAATTTCGAAATACTGCCAAGTATGACCAAATATGCACGCGGCATAGTCAAGAAGCATCCTATGACATTATTTTTAGCCTAGATCGAACTTCCAATCAAACTCACTTAAGAGCCGGCAATGGCGTTCATAGAGCATTTTTAGAAAATCGCAAACTTTTTGACCCCCGTTTCAAAACTCTGACAGCGCGAATAAACCCCATCAACAGAAGAGTTCTTCAGATCGAAAAGGCAGCTTTCGAATCAAGTAATCTGCGCACGCTATTCACAAATTCTTACATGGTCAGAAAAGAAATCTTAACTTATTACAATACGGATATTGATAAAATCCATGTAGTCCATAACGGAGTAGAATGGCATGAGATGGAAAAGGATTTCAATGACTGGCCACTTCAAAAAAGTAAAATCGCATTAGATCTAGATCTAGATCCAACCACTTACCAATTCCTATTTATCGGAAATGGATACCGAAGAAAAGGGTTAATTCCTCTTTTGAACGCACTCGCAATACTGCCTATGAAAGATTTCCATCTCTCTATTGTTGGAAAAGAAAAACAGCTTAGTGACTATATTACCCACGCAAAAAAACTCGGACTCCAAAATAAAGTAACTTTTTTTGGTCCACAAAAAAACATCAGACAATTTTATCAGATGTCAGACTGTTTGGTTATTCCCTCCTATTATGACCCCTTTGCAAATGTAACGGTAGAAGCTTTAGCTATGGGTCTACTTGTCATCTCCTCAAAAACAAATGGAGGATATGAAGTCCTCAAAGAGCAAAATGGATTCGTAATTCCAAATCTTCAAGAGAGGGAATCCTTTGCAGACATTCTTTATAGAGCAATGTTACTTCCCAAAACTTGGATCCGCTCCCAAAATATTCGAAAATCCATAAAACACCTCGACTTCTCTCAGCAGCTAAACACAATTGTCGAATCCTCCCTTGAAACATCTCATGAATAAATATTCCCTCAATACTTTCTTAATTAAATTCTTCACATATCCACTCAGGTACCTCCCCTTTCGCCTGATTCATTTTATTGGAAATTTTCTAGGGATTGCCGCTTACTACTTATTTCCCCGTTTACGAAAACGGACACTTTCCAATCTATCTCTTGCAAAAAGCCTCCAACTATCTAAAAAAGAGCTCATTACAACAGCTATTGCCTCACTCCAAAATTTGGCAATTTCTTTTTTAGAATATGCAAAATTTGATCATATTAAAGACACAAGCCGCGTTATCACTTGCGAAAATCCAGAAACGGCCCACTCCTTAATCGCAGAGAAAAAAGGTATTGTTTTTTTCTGCGCCCACCAAGCTAACTGGGAAGTGCTGTTTCTTGATGGTACACAAAAAATGCCGGGCATTGCAATCGGTCGTCCCATCAAAAATGCCTCTCTTTATAAATGGATTCAATCCATTCGTGAAAAATTTGGAGGCACCATCATCCCTCCAAAATCCGCACTTAAAGAAGGACTTAGAGCATTAAGAAAAGGGAAATTTATAGGAATTATCGGAGATCAAGGAATGCCTGAGAGCTCGTATTCTTTTGATTTTTTTGGGCGGCGCTGCTTCACAACGCCCATTCCCGCAGTTCTTGCATATCGCACAAATTGTCCCATGATGGTCGCCTCAACTCGCAGAGAAAAAGGGAAATACACTATTCACTACAGCGATCCAATTTTTCCAAATCTTGCAAATACGATGGAAGAAGAAATTTATCGCATGATGAAAATCGCGCTAAATCTTCAAGAAAATAGCATTCGAAAAAACCCTAAGCAATGGCTATGGCTACACAATAGATGGAAACAAGAAACCCCAGCAAACGTCTATTATCGGTATAGGCATGAATCCATCCTACTCATCTTACCAAATGCAAAAGACGCCTATGAAACAATAAAGCCTCATATGCAAACGCTTCGAAAAATTTATCCAAAAGCCTTTATTTCCGCACTTATTCATAAACGCAATCTCGATGATTTCCCCTTAGATGATGTAGAACTGATCCCTTATACCACTATAAAAGAGAGCTATATTTCCGACTTCAGATTTAAGTTTGTGCTTAATTTTACAAATATTCGTTCCTATAAATCGCATTTTTTAAAACAAAGTGCTTTTAAAGTACTTTGCGAGCAAGATCTATTACAAGCAGCTAGAGAGCATCTTAGGCCGGGTGATTCCTCAAACCTTTCCACCCTTCTATTAAAAGCGCTTTGTCGCCCAAACATCTTCTCGGAGAAAAATGCCATCTAACCGTTTTTATCTTAGCTATGATTTTTCGCCAAATCAAAGCCTCGATCTTTTAGGAGATGAGTTTCATCATATGACAAGAGTGATGCGCTGCTCGGAAGGAGAAAAAGTAGACCTTGTAAATGGAAAAAATTTCCTTGCAAAAGCCACAATCGAAACAATTTCCAAAAAAAAAGCAAGTCTGCAAATTCACTCGATAGAAAAACGCCCTCTATCCACACCACTTATCTTAGCAAATGGAATTCCAAAACTACATAAACTTGAGTGGATCTTAGAAAAAGGAACAGAACTTGGCGTCACAGAATTTTGGCTATTCCCCTCAGCCCATAGCGAAATCCGCATCCTTAGTGAAAATAGATTAAAACGCTTAAGAGCCATTACGATCTCTGCAATGAAACAATGTGGAAGACTCGATCTTCCCCAAATACACTTTTATTCTTCCCTCTCATGTATCCATAAGCAAGACTTTCCCTGTTTTTTTGGAGATGTAAGAAAAAGTGCAAAAGCCCTTAAAGAGCCTCTTGGAAAAAATAAAAAATGCATTTTTATTGGACCTGAGCAAGGATTTACAGAAGAAGAAGTCCATTACTTAGAAACTACTGTGAATGCCGAAGGAATAACCCTCCATCCAAATATTTTACGTACAGAAACCGCCGCAATTGTTGCAGCACAAACTTTGCAATTTCTTTCCTATTAATCGTTTATTTATATTGTAAAATCCCTGTATATAAAAAATATGCAGCTTAGTCAAAAAGTCAATTTTAAAGCCGTATTTGGAAATATCGGATTACTTATCCATATTCCAGCGATTATGGCACTCATTTCCCTTCCGATATGCTTTATATTCAAGGAATATTACGCATGCATTCCCCTCCTTGTCACAGCTGCAATCGGAATTGGAATCGGACAGCTGCTCTACCAAGTTTTTTTCAAGAAACAAACTCCCCATCTTTGGGATGCAATGATTATCGCCTCAGTGAGCTGGCTGCTTTGCTCAATCATTGGCGCCCTTCCCCTTTTTTGGATTGCAAATGCCATGCCAAGTTCTGCCACAAATGAGCTCACAAACGTTACAAACGCCCTATTTGAGGCTTTCTCCGGATTTACAAGCACAGGTCTAACGATGCTCAAATTTCCAGAAAATCTCCCCCACACAATTCAATGGTGGCGCTCGCTCATGCAATGGATTGGAGGGCTCGGCCTAATGGTTTTTATCCTCTCTCTTACGCATCTTAGTAAAGAAGGTTATCAGCTCTATTATGCTGAGGCGCATACAGAAAAAATTGGAAAAAATGTCAAATCTACATCGCAAGTAATTTGGGGCATTTACATCCTCTACACCCTTTTTGGAATCCTTCTTTTTCTCCTACTCAAAATGCCTCTTTGGGAAGCAATTAATCACACCATGACGCTCATTTCCACGGGTGGATTTTCTATTTTAAACACCAAATTTCAAAATTACTCAGCCGCAATTCAACTAGCAGGTATTGTATTAATGATTCTTGGCGCAATCAATTTTGCTGTCCATTACCATGTCATCCGCGAAGGAAAAATCCAGGCCCTTTGGAAAAATGCGCAGCAAAGACATTTTTATGCCATCATTTTCCTAGGTGCCGCACTTATCTACGGACTAAGTCTTTTCAGCGGAGAAAAAATCCAACCAATACAGCTTTTCTTCGAATGGACCTCAGCAATTACCACGTGTGGACTTAGCGTAATTCCCCTATCTGATTTTAAACAAATCAGCATTTTGCTCTTAATAATGGCAATGTTTGCAGGAGCATGCGCTGGATCAACAGCTGGCGGATTAAAAATCCAAAGACTGATGCACCTGTTTTCTGGAATCTTGCTTCGAATAAAAACAATCATGCGAGAAAAAGAAAAATCGATCCTAAAAGCCTATGAAGCAAGCACACCAAAAAGTGAAGAGCCAAAAGAAGTCGAACTTGCTGGCCAAAAAAAAATAGAGACTCTCTATGCCGCAGGCATCTTATTCTTTGCCTGGACACTTACACTAATGATCGGATGGTTTTTTATGCTTTTTTGGGCTCCCGAGCGCTCAGCATTCGAAACGCTCTTTGATGTCATAAGCGCCATGAGTAACGCCGGACTTACAAGTGGAATTATCAACTCTGAATTTCATCCCCTTGGAAAATATCTTTTTATGGGGCTAATGTGGCTTGGGCGCCTAGAAATTATCCCCGCACTTATCCTGATTCTTTCCATTCTCTTTCCTGCAAAAAGACAACGCGCCTAATACATCAGTTTTTACTAGGAAGCTTCCACACAAAAAGGTTTTTAAATTTCTCCCAGAAATCTTTTCCAAGTATAAAAAAACTGAGGATAAAAACAACATCTGCACTAAGAAGAATATAATAACGATCAAGTTTATCTTCAGGCATAAGATGAATAAAATAGGCGTTTAGATAAAGGGGAATGCCACTTCCAAAAAGAAGAATCAAACCAAAGTAGTGGCGAAATTTTGACACACCCTTAATAACCATTTTGCGTTTGAAAATTTTACAAATACGCTTTTTGAAATGAATAATCGCCCGTTTTCCAAGACAGATGACGGCAAGAATCATCATGAGCTCAGGGCCTCCTAATGTGAATAGCCCAATAAGCGTTGCAGTTACAGCTGTAGGAAAATCAAAAAGGGGCACTAAAAATCCAAATATCGGCAAGATAAATGCCAATATTAAGAACATCATTCCTAAATAAAGTCGCATATCCTTTTTCATATGTTGGAATTCCTTGTAAAAACCGACATATTATCTTGATATGTCGATTGAATCAGCATATTGGTAACGTAGGCCTTTTTTCTATTTGGATTTATTGAATACAGCTTGCTCTAATAAAGCGAGCTCTTCATCTGAGAGTTTTGTTTCCACAAGTTCAATAGGAACGCCTTGCTCTTCAATCATTGCTACTCGGTAACCCTCTAAGGGGCTATAGGGGCCAAAAAGAATCTTTGCTCCTTCAATCTCTGCATCTAGGTCCTCTACTTGGAAAGCAATGTGGGGAACTTCCGTGACTAATTTCGGAAGTCCATGCCCATCTGGAAAACGATGCCACTGAATATGCCATTTATTTCCTTCAAAGGGAGTAGAATAAAATTTGAATCCTTGGGTCTCAACAAGAGTTTCATCTAAACGCTTTTCCTTTGTTGGTATTCCGTAGTGGTGATATTTCCGCATGTTACAAGCTCCATGATATTTTATTTTCAAATTAAAAGTTAATTCAGCAAGGGATAATTTTCCAGCAGCGATGGATATTTTTTTTATGGAAATCTTCAGGAACTGTTTTATGAGATATCTCTTCGATTTTACATCGAGAAAAAACTTCCTTGTCAAAGGAAAATTTTCTTGAATTCGTACTGAAATAGATGACGCCACCTTTCTCAAGCAGTCTTAGAGACTTGGAAATGAGATTGATGTAATCCTTTTGCACATCAAACATCTCCTCCATTCGCTTGGAGCGCGAAATTGTAGGTGGATCAATCACAATAACATCATATTTTTCTCTCTCATAATCGAGAAATTTTAGGCAATCATCCCTGATAATTAGATGCGTCTTAGCAGACAAATGATTGAGCTCAAAATTATCTCGCCCCCAGGAAGTATAGGTGTTTGACATATCTACACTTTTTGTAAAAGCAGCTCCCGACATTGCTGCTTGAACGCTAAAAGAGCAAGTATAGGCAAATAAGTTTAGAAGACGTTTGCTCTTCGCATCTATTGCCACAAGTTTTCTAGTTGTTCGATGATCTAAAAATAATCCGGTATCCAAATAGTCGTTAAGATTGATTTTAAACTTAACGCCGCACTCAAGAGCTGTAAAAAACTCCTTATTTTCCCCTCTTTTCTCATATTGCTCGAACTTACGCCGGCGCACCCGCGAGCGCGAATAAATTTGACAATCGCCAAAAAGAGAGGTGAGAATTTCATCCACCTCAGCTGTGTCTAGCTCATCATCCTCCCGATCAAAGGAAAAATACTGCACACAAAATTTTCCGGCATAAATATCGATGGCTATTGGATATTCTTTGATATCTCGATCATAAATTCGAAAGCAGTCTGTGTTAGTACGTTTCGCCCATTTTCGAAGATGTTTGTAGTTTTTTCGGATTCGATTTTTGAGTGGAGAGCTTTTGTCTTCACCATCAGAAATAGTGGGTAATATCATGACTTCCTATAGATTTACAATGGTATTATTGATATACTTTCTTTATGAGTCTACTTTTTAGTTGCAGATCTATCTCCAAGTCCTATGCCGGTACAAATCTTCTTTTTAAAGATTTGGAGCTGAGCATTTTTTCCGGTGACAGGATCGGTCTTGTAGGCCTTAATGGATGCGGCAAATCTACCCTATTAAAAATTCTTGCAGGCCTCGAAAAGCCTGACTCTGGAACCCTCAGCCCAAAACGAGATCTAACTGTTGGCTACGTTCCTCAAAGCTGTGAATTTCCAGATTTAAGTCCAAAAGAGATCTTGATGAATATCTTGGACAAAAATTTACCCGATTATGAACGAGAATATTTAGCGGAAATGCAACTTGATAAAATGGGTTTTACTGGAAAAGAGCCCTCAGCTGCAAACCTTTCAGGTGGATGGAAAAAAAGGCTTCGCATTGCAGCCGAACTCATCCTATCGCCTGACCTACTACTTTTAGATGAGCCAACAAACCATCTGGACCTTGAAGGCATTCTCTTTCTTGAAAAATTCTTGGCTAGAAAAGAGCTGACCTATTTGCTTGTGAGTCATGATCGTTATTTTTTACAGCACGTTACAAGCAAAATTATTGAAATCAATAAAGCCTATCCGAAAGGATTTTTCGAATGCAACGGCTCTTATGGAGAATTCCTTTCAAGGAAAGAAGAATTTTTAGAAGGGCAACTTAAGCAAGAAAGAGGAATCGCTACTAAAGCTCGCCGCGAAACTAAATTTCTAAAAGCTGGCGTAAAAGCACGAGGAACAAAAGCTCAATCAAGGGTCGATGACGCACATGAAATCTTAGAATCCTACTCTGATATCAAGTCTAGAAATGAGAAGAAAAAAACAGAGATCGATTTTTCCTCCACCAAGAGAAAAACTACAAAACTCTTAGTAGCAAAAAATCTTTCAAAAGAGCTTGGAGGAAAAACACTTTTTAGCAATCTCGACCTGACTTTAACACCCGGCGCTCGCATTGGTCTCATGGGGCAAAATGGCTCTGGTAAAACAACACTTCTTCGAATGATTGCAGGGGAGGTTACTCCTGATCTTGGAACTATTAAACAAGCAGATGATCTAAAAATTGTTTATTTTGACCAGCATAGAACAAAACTTCCATTAGATATCTCTTTAAGAGAGGCTTTGTCTCCAAGTGGTGATTTCGTGACTTTTCGAGGTGCTAAAATCCACGTTAATGGTTGGTGCAGACGATTTCTCTTCTCTCCAGATCTTCTCGAAATTCCCGTTGGAAGTCTTTCTGGAGGAGAAAGGGCACGCATTTCGATTGCTCACCTAATGCTTCAGCCAGTCGATATCCTTCTACTCGATGAGCCAACAAATGATCTTGATATTCCAACGCTTGAAACGCTCGAAGAGAGCCTTCTTGAATTTCCAGGAGCAATCGTTTTGATCACACATGATCGGTGTATGATTGATAGAATCTGTAATTCCGTATTCTCTCTTGGGAATCCAGAAAAGATAGAAACTTTTGCCGATTATGCGCAGTGGAAAGCTTCCACTCAAAAGAAAATCACAAAAGAAAAAAAAGAATCCGCTCCTAAAACGCCTCAGCCGCAGAAACCTCAAGTATCCCACTCGAATAAAAAAGAGCTCAGTGCAATAGAGCGGAAAATTGCAAAGCTTGAAGAAGAGGTGCATTCGCTAAATCACCTTCTTGAAAAACAAGAAGTTGCAGAAAATCCTACGCGTCTTTCGGAAGTCTGCGCCGCAATCGGCCTTACCGAAACTAAAATTGAGCAGCTCTACCTCCGCTTTGAGGAAATAGACAATCAGGAATAATTGAAGAAAACCTTTTCCTAGACATATTTAGTACGTGTACGTACAATCCTAAACCAGGAACACCCCAAACTCATTTTAGGAGAAAATATGTTTAACCCCGCCTTAGGATATACACTGCTTTTTGTCGCTAACCCGCAAAAAAGCAGCCTCTTTTATCAAGAAATTTTAAACTTAAAACCCATCGAAGAATCCCCAACTTTTGTCCTATTCGCATTAACAAATGGCGTGATGCTAGGTTTATGGTCCAAGTTCACAGCCGAACCTCGAGTAGAGGCGCCAGCTGGTGCTCTAGAAATCTGTTTTCCTGCAGAAGATGTGGATGCTCTTTTCAATGAATGGGGGGAAAAACATGTAACTGTAGCTCAAATACCAACGGATATGGATTTTGGAAGAACGTTTGTCATCCTCGATCCCGATGGCCATAGAATCCGAATATATAAAATGCATGAATAAAAGAATGAATTTTAATGAACTTAGCATCCATGAAACCCCGGACCGCAGTCCTGGGTTTCTTTTGTGGCATATTAGCACAGCCTGGCGAAATTCTATTGAAAGGCTTCTTAAACCAATGGGTCTTACTCACCCCCAATTTGTAGTCCTAGCAACTCTTGGATGGTTAACTAGAAATGGAGACCGCGTTACTCAAGCAGCGATTGGAAAAATGGCAGGTCTTGATCCCAATACGATTTCTCAGATCTTGAGAAACCTTGAACAAAAAGCACTTATCTCTCGGGAAAAATCATCAAGTGGCAGGGCAAAAAATCCCCTCTTAACAAAGAATGGTTCCGAAATTCTTAAAGATGCAATGCCAGCTGTTGAAACAAAAGACGCTGAATTTTTTCAAGGTCTTAACGAAAATGAAATGGAATGCATGCTTAATATCTTTCAAAAATTGACGACTTAAACAAAAATTCTCACGAGCTTTAATCCTAAAAAGAAAAAAACAAGACTTAAAACAACGCTTAAGGTCGCATAGCATATCGCTACTTTTGGAAAACCTTTTTGATAAAGCAGCCCAAACTCTAAAGCAAATGCAGAAAAAGTGGTAAATCCCCCTAAAAACCCTTGAATGAGAAAATGTTTCATATTTATGGAGATATTTCCATAAAATGTCATGCCCTCAGTAAGGATACCTATTAGGAAACATCCGAGTACATTTATAAAAAAAATTTTTAAGGGAAGCGACAAAAAAAATGCGGGTAATATGCGCATTAGTCCCACACGAGAAAGAGCGCCTATTGCACCACCGAGTCCAATCCAAAAATAGGAACTATTCATAAACTCCTTTTATTCTTGTAGCAATCCTGATAGTGCAATATTCTCTATATCTTACGCAAAGAATTTACTCGTCCAAGCTTCTTTTATTTTCGATGACAATTGTTAGGAGATTCAATCTTGTAGTATGCTCCATGATGACGCAAAGCATGTGCTATACACAAAACGAATCAACCTTTGGATTTTTTTACCTCATCCTACCAATTTTCAAACGCTCCTGCATCGCCCCTATCCACGAATCAGAGCTGCTTCAGAGAGTCTAAACCTTGGCCGCTGAATTTGAAAAAACTCAAGTCTTGATTCGATTTGTGTATCGTAAAGTTTCTTGTTAGTTGATCTTCAATTCAGGTCTTTTTGCAAAGAACGCCCTTATATCTACCAACTTATTTGGTAGTATAACCAAAAAAGTACCGACGAAAAAGTTTATATCGTTTCCTATGAAAAATTCCTAAAAATTGCCCTTGTTGACTTGCATCCTATCTGCCCTCATGCTCACTGGTTATATTCAAAAGATCCCGATTCTTTTCTTGATAGAGGAGAGACGGAAAAAAGATGCAATGAAATTGGACAAGAAATTTTTGATCATTACAAAAAGGCGAAAAATGAAAACACGGAAGCTGGAAAAGCTGCAGTAATAAGAATTTGCGATGCAGCAAGATGTCTTACGACTGATGGAGTGGTAAGAGCCAGTCATATTGAGGCCGCTTGGAATGGTATTGGTGATGACAGTTATCACTTTTTAAGATAAATCCATATTTTGACTTTGCTTCTACCAAGCTTTATCCGCAATTATTAAAGCATCATGTATTTTGCTACCAATTTAGTAGGTTTTGGTAGCAAATTGGTAGTTTGACAACCAGCCCACTAGACATCCACCGAAAAGGTATTATTTCGCCTGAGCAGTTCTAAGAGCTCTTCTTCACTAATTCTGATTTAAGAAGTAATGAACCAAACCCCTTGATCTTCACATCGATATTATGACCATTTACAGGTTTTACTAGATGGATGTTTTTAATTTTCACACCAACTTTAATGGAATTTGCATATCCTTTGACACTAATGTCTTTGACAACTGTCACCGAATCCCCTTCTTGCAAGAGATTGCCATGTGCATCTTTGACAACTAGAATCTCCTCTTCTTCTTCCTCTTCTTTAGGATGTACTGGCCACTCATGAGCGCAATCAGGGCAAATATATATCCCATCTACTTCATAGGTATATTCAGAGCCACATTTTATGCATTTTGGGAAATCATCCATCATAGTTCTCTATTTGTAAAAATAAGAGTATAGTACACATCAGAATTATTAAGGAATCCCTGATTAACTCCGTTGTTTCAACTTCAGCGCCTTTTTGGGAAAAATTCTTTTTTCGTAAACCACTAACTATAAGTAGTTAGCTTGTTTCTTCAAAAATAATTTTTTTCAAAAATCCATCTAAATTTGAAATTTCGGAGTTAATCAGACCTTCCTTAAGCAGCGGCTACCTTTTTTGCCTGAGATTCAAAATTGTCCAATAGGTTAAATCGGATCCAGGTGTGCGATAAGGTCTTTGCTCTTTTGAAGGAAAGCTAGTAAGTGATTGATTTCCAACTAATGGATCAAAAGGAGATGTCATCAGTTCTTGGCACATCCTCGTTTCCTCAGTTTCAAGAGATGTAAACAAAAGATCATTAGATTCCAAAATTGACTCTGGAGAAACAGTTTCCATGCTCATAGTTTTGTCAGCCGTCATCAAAAAACCACCGGGTTTAATATGGGCTCCAACATAGGGCAAAAACTTCGGATAGCTTTTAGGAACAAAAAATGCGGCCTTCATATAAAAGGCATCAATGCCCCCTTCGATCTTCTCTTTTAGTCCTTTTGGGTATGCTCCAGGATTTGTAATATCAGCTGTCATAAATGTGACGGATCTCATTCTTGGCGCAGCTTCACCATGATACTGCCAGGGAAAAGTCACTTGGATCCCTTTTTTAGCTTTAGATTCCAGCTTAACCTTAGATAAATCAACTCCCATAAGCTGCAGGTCATAGAAAAATTTTAAGGGTAAGTCCTCCATATTATGTGCACCTTTAATAGTTCGCGTGCTCATTGATCCCCCATATCTTCCTCGAAGACTTAAATATCCCTTTTGCTGTAATTGCGTAGATATCTGCATCTGAGCGAGAGCATTCTGTTTGCTTGTTGTTAGCAAACTTATTGCTTGTTGAA
>DAOWHK010000186.1 GCA_030641465.1 Parachlamydiales bacterium
ATTAAAGTATAAGTATGGATCATTTCTATCGCACACGCAGGATCAAGACCAAATTCTTTTGGGATGCCATACGCTTCAAGAAGAGTAAGTAAAAGACGGGGGCGCAACCTTTTTCCAGGAAGTAATAGGGAGTAGCGGGCGGCACGAAAAAGCTCATTATAAACACAATCTTTTTCTGGAATAAGTGCGTCTAATCTATTTTCAATGAGATCTAAGATCATAGGCTTTCTGCCTTTTCACTGCTAAGAGACAGTAAGTCCTGGAGTAGGTTTACACCTAGCCGGGGTGTGCCGATAGCATGATAATCAAAGCCATGTCTTAGCATTTCTTGGCGCTTATATTGGTTGCGACCGTCGAAAAAGAGTTTGCCACGCATGAGTTTTTTGATTTCAGAAAGATCAACAAAGCGAAATTGTTTCCACTCAGTAATAAGAATAACTGCATCAACATCCGTTGCGGCCTCATACTCACTCTTGCAAAATTTTGTATTCGGATGCTTGGGGATAATCTTCTCTGCATTATCCATAGCAATGGGGTCAAATAACTTGAGATGGGCACCTAGTTTTTGTAAAGATTCAATTACAAAAAGCGCTGGGGCCTCTCTTAAGTCATCTGTATTGGGTTTAAAGGAAAGTCCCCAAATAGCAAACGATTTTCCTGCTATCCCGCCATCTGCTTTAAAACGGTCTTGAATTTTTTGCATAAAGCGCACTTTTTGACTCTCATTTACAGCTTCAATTGCTAGAAGCATAGGAGTGTTACATCCCTTTTCACGCGCTAAGGTGCGAATTGCTCTAATATCTTTTGGAAAGCAAGATCCTCCATAACCGATTCCTGCATAGAGAAAATCATATCCTATGCGGCTATCTGATCCAATTCCGGTGCGCACTTTACAAATATCAGCTCCCACTTCTTCACAGATACCCGCAAGTTCATTCATCAATGAAACGCGCGATGCTAGCATTGCGTTTGCGGCATATTTCGTCATTTCAGCAGAAAGAATGTCCATAATCAGGATCCGATCGCGGCAAAGAGTAAAGCTAGAGTAGAGTTTTTTCATCGTAATAATGGCTTCTTCGGAGTCACAGCCAATAATGATTCTTTCAGGTTTCATACAATCTTGAATTGCAGAACCTTCTTTCAAAAATTCAGGGTTTGAGACCATTTCAAAATTTAGATCAAGAGCTCTTTTTTTTAGCTCTTCATGAATAATCTTTTTCACAGTATGGGCAGTGCCCGGGGGAACTGTTGATTTATTCACGATGATCGCAGGAGCTTTCATGCACCTTCCAATCATTTTTGAGGCAGCATGAATATGGGATAGATTAGCAGAACCATCCGTATTTTCTGGAGTGGAGACTGCTAAAAAACAGATGTCAGCATCGTGGAATTCAGTTGTAAAAGTCAGGCGATTTGCTTCTAGATTCCTGAGTACCATTTCTTTAAGGCCCGGTTCGTAGTAGGGCATCAAACCTTTTTTAAGGTTAGAAATTTTATTTGTATCAATATCAAGGCAGATGACATTATGTCCCATTTCCGCAAATGCTGTAGCTGTGACAAGGCCTACATATCCAATGCCTACGACTAAAATTTTCATTCTAAGGTCCCATTTTTTAATAAATAGACTCTATCGCATAGTTTAGCAAATTCCTCATTATGCGTAACAACAATGAGAGTTTTATGATACTTTTTTGCGCAATCAATCAAGAGATTTTGAATCTTTTTGGAGTTTTCTTCATCGAGATTACCAGTTGGTTCATCTGCTAAAATAAGATCGGGATCATTGCAAAGGGCACGAGCAATCGCGATGCGCTGTTTTTCCCCACCTGATAGAAGTTTTACAAAAAAATTGGCTCGATTTTCTAGACCCACTTTTTTTAGTAACTCGAGTCCATGTGTTTTTGCTATTTTTTTACGTCCAATTCTAGCTGGCATCAAGACGTTATCAAGGACTGAATATTCTTCAAGAAGGTTAAAAGATTGAAAAATAAATCCAATATGTTGATTCCGAATAAGAGGTGCGTTTGCTTTGCAAACCTTTTTTCCTGCAATGATGAGCTCTCCA
>DAOWHK010000018.1 GCA_030641465.1 Parachlamydiales bacterium
GAAGGAGGTTTTGCTCCAAACCTCTCCTCTAATGAAGAAGCTCTAGACTTTATCCTGCAAGCCATTAAAAGTGCCTCTTACCGTGCAGAAACAGACGTTGCAATTGCTCTTGATGCCGCTGCATCAGAATTTTATAAACAAGGAAAATACCTCGGAAAATCAACAGATGTATTCATCGATGAGCTGTGCACACTCACTGAAAACTACCCAATTTTTTCCATTGAAGATGGTCTTGATCAAAAAGACTGGGATGGATGGAAAGTGCTCACGAAAAAACTTGGGGACAAAGTGCAAATTGTCGGAGATGATCTATTTGTAACAAATAAAAAATTTCTACAAAAAGGGATTGAACTTGGCGTTGCAAATAGCATTCTTATCAAACTAAATCAAATAGGAACTCTTACCGAAACACTAGAAACGATCGCTCTTGCCCATCAACATAATTATACAACCGTGATTTCTCATAGATCGGGAGAGACGGAAGATTCTTTTATCGCAGACCTTGCCGTTGCAACAAATGCCGGGCAAATAAAAACTGGCTCACTTTCAAGATCAGATCGGATTGCAAAATATAATCGTCTACTAGAAATTGAGGAGGAGCTCCAAACCTAAAAACGCTCTGATTGCTTTTAATTACCATCCATTATATGGAAAAAATAAAGGAAGCAATCAGAAAGGCTTAGGATGCAACAAACAATCGCTCTTTTCGGAGCCGCTGAAAAAGGAGCATATGCTTCTTTATTATTTATTAATTCTGTAGCACAGCTAAGTGATTTTCTTGGCAATCCACCTGAAGACAGCAAAGGGATCTTCTTAGCAATTCAAACACTACTCTATGATTATCGCCTGATCTATATCCGTGTAGAAGAAGAAGGTTTTAGCAGC
Source organism: Parachlamydiales bacterium (assembly GCA_030641465.1). Classification (GTDB taxonomy): domain Bacteria; phylum Chlamydiota; class Chlamydiia; order Chlamydiales; family Simkaniaceae; genus DAOWHK01. Next base: position 886 of record DAOWHK010000018.1, read on the forward strand.
AAAGATTACCTGCAAGGAATGGCTCTTTTACAAATCACTCGACAAATAAAAAATCTCACTGCAATCTGTATTCCAGGAGTTGGTGATAAAAAAATCATCGATGCAAGTGAACCTGTTTGTAGCCACTTTCAAAGCTTGCTCATAACAACTGAGCATGACTTATACGATTACATTACCTCAGCTGACTATATTAACTAATAAAATAGCAAAATAAGAACCACAAATCTGAGAAAAAAATGAAAAAAATATACTTTCACATCCCTCTTCTATTTATTTGTTTTTGCGCAATTCCCCTCTTTCTTTTTGCAAATACTCCAAAGGGATATTATTCTCAATACGGACAAGATAAATATGTTTACGAAACTTTTTTCAAAGATCAACCCTCTGGAACTTTTGTAGAAATTGGTGCCTACGATGGAATAATTTTAAGTAACACCTACTTTTTTGAAAAAGAGCTAGGATGGAAGGGTCTTTGCATAGAACCAAATCCATACCGATTTCAAGATCTTTTGCAAAATCGCAATTGCTACTCTGTCGAAGGCGCCATTGGAAAAAAGCGCGGCTCTCTCGAATTTTGCTGCATTAAAGGTGGCCCTGAAATGCTCTCTGGCCTTGTTTCTGAGTATGACCCGAGGCATGTACAGTGGATCAATCGAGAAGTAAGAGCTGCGCGGGCAAAAAAAGAATTTTTTCCTGTCGAAGTCTATCCTCTTGTTGACCTGCTCCTAGAAATACAAATAAATCATGTGGACTTTCTAAGCTTAGATACAGAAGGGGGTGAACTCCTCATCTTAAAAGCTATCGATTTCAACCGAGTCTCCATTGATGTCATCACAGTAGAAAACAATTATGGTACAAAAGAGATCGAAAAATTTCTAACATCTTGTGGGTACAAAAAAGTCCGCAATCTCGGTTGCGATGAAGTTTATGCACATAGAAGAAAACTCGAAAGCCAATAAGGTTAGCTAAAATATTCAGCAAGCCCTTCTTGTGTGGGCTTCATTGTTTTTTCTCCAGCATGCCAGTTCGCGGGACATACTTCTCCATTCACTTCAAAGAAAATGAGTGCATCAAGAAGACGCAGCACTTCATCTACGGACCGACCAAGAGGAAGATCGTTAATAAGCAGGTGACGGATCACGCCTTTTTTATCAATAAGATACAGTCCGCGATACGCAACACCTTCTTCTTCA
>DAOWHK010000156.1 GCA_030641465.1 Parachlamydiales bacterium
CAACACCTATTTTTAATACTCCGGATATAGAGGGAGTTTTTGGAGGAGCTCAAAACGGACTCCCGTTTGATGATCAAGGTTTAGTGCGTGCCTTGGAAATGATTGCGTTTGAAGGAACCTTCTTTGAAGTCATTTCAGGAGAAAAGGTTTTAGAGGTGAAAACGGAGGAGTATTCCTCAAATCAAAGCCTTTATATTGATGCGCGATTTATAACACCTTGCGCTCAAAAAGAACTTAAGAAAAAAGTGCTTCCTTCTAAAGAGGAAATATTGGCATTTTTGGTGGACCAAGTGGGCGTTCCTTATGTTTGGGGAGGAAATTTCACTCAAGGCATTCCAGAGCTTAAGGAAATGTTTCCTCCAAAGGATTTCCTAACTCCTCTTGAAAAAAAATATTGGATGTTTAAGGGGTGTGATTGCTCAGGCCTTCTTTATGAAGCAACAAATGGGGTACTTCCTAGAAATACAAGAGAATTAAGGACGGTCGGACGTGCAATATCTATGGAAGATTTGCAGCCACTCGATCTTGTGGTCTATACAGAAAAGGATGGCTCGGGCCATGTTTTTATTGTGCTAAATAAGACGGAAGTGATTGAGAGCAAGCTAGGTTTTGGAGGCGTTAAAATCACTTCGCTAAAGGAGCGTTTAAATATGCTTGCCAGTCAAAGTCATGTGCAAATCAAAAAAGGTCCTCAGAATTTTCCTGGAGTTTTTTTTCGAAGATTTTTTGAAGACGTTTAAAGTTATTCGGGGTTTCCGCATGTTGTTTTTCTTCATTTGATGTTTTGCTCAGTTTTTTCATGAGATAGGCTAAGAATTCATCGACAGATTGAGTTTTAGCTCCAATGCCACGAGCTTTTAATGCAAGAGGCTTGTCAGATGTGACAAGGGTTTCTAATTTTGGGTTTGGGTTTAACTCGAGAATTTCGAGAATGTAATTGTCAGCTGTTTCCCCATCTGGCGGGAAAATAACTTCTAGGCAGCCTTGGAGTTTTTTCGATGCATAATGTTCGGAATGTTCTTTATGGCTATCAAAGACTATAGTGATATTAAGTTTTAGGGAGTTTGTGATTGTTTGAAAAAGTGCAGTAATTGATTCACGTGTATTTTGCAAAGGATCAATTTTTTTACAAACTTGAAAGATGAGATTGTATCCATCAATAATAAAATGCACGAAATTTAACTTAAGAGGAGAGTTTCAAGCGAGGGAAGCATTTTATCAATAGCTTTTCTTCGATGTGAAATTCTATTTTTAGTTTCTTCATCGAGTTCTGCAAATGTTTTATTATAGTCATATTTTACAAATAGAGGGTCGTATCCAAAACCGTTGCGTCCTTTTTCTGATTCTATAATGGAGCCTTCACAAAGACCAATCACGCATTTTTTTAGTCCGTCGCTTGATGCAAGACAGAGGGCACATTCATAATATCCTGTGCGCTCTTCATCTGCAATTTTGTTAAGTTCTTCAAGCAGTTTATTGCGGTTGTCTTTGTCTGTCGCATCTTTTCCTGCAAACCTAGCGCTGAAAATTCCTGGTTGATTTCCAAGAGCTGGGACTACGAGACCAGAATCATCTCCAATCACCCACTTTCCAAGAGCTTTTGCCGCATGGATGGCTTTACTGGAGGCGTTTTCTACAAAGGTACTGCCAACTTCTTCAGGGGGGGAATAATCGGGAAAATCATGAAGGGAAAGGATGTCACATTTCAGGATTGTTTTTAAGATGGCGCGATATTCACGGACCTTGTGTAAATTTTTACTTGCTATGACAATTTCCATTACTTCCTGTTTCTTTTGTTTTAGAAGGTACAAAGTACCTTAAGTTTGTGATCAAATGCAATAGATATTCATTTGCTTTTAAGAAAAGTAGTTTCTAATAGCAGAGATGGTATGCTCCTGTCCTTGAATATTTATTTTATCCCCTATTTTTTTATGTATCATCGATGTAGCGAGTTGAGACTGAAAGGATAGAATCTGATTTTCAGGATCTGCATCCCATGGGCCTAAAAGGGTATATGAGGTAATCTCTCCAGATTTATTTTTAAAATCTACAATCACTCCTACGGATACTTCATTTGTATTAACTTCTTCTTTGACAAGGATGCGAGCTTGATTAAATTGGTCTGAGAGAAGTTTGAGTTCACTTTGTAGCCGATCGCGCTTTTCAAGAGCAAACTTGAACTCGGAGTTTTCTCGTAAATCTCCATGGGACCTTGCTATTTCAATTTCTTTTGCATTTTCTACCGTTTCAACGGTGCCAATGTGCTTAATGCGCTCTTTGAGTTTGTGATAACCCTCTTCTGTAGTCCAAATTGTTGACTCTTCTTTTTCATTTATATTTTGATATTTTTTTGCTATAGATCCGAGAGATGGATGTGCGACTTCGGCAAGAGAGTGTAAAATTTTGATGTCATGATCACTGATACTGTGGCATTTAGTTGCAAGTAGAAGGAACTCCCGAACTTCTTTGATATCTGCTTTTTGCATTATTTTTCTAACATTTGAAAAGTGATTCTCTTCGAGAATAAGGTGCATTTTTTTGACGAGATCTCTGCATGTTGTTTTTTGCTCAAGGTGGTTTAAAAGAATGAGGAATGATTCAAAAAAGAGATTCTTTCCTTTATGATCTGAAAAGGGAAGATTAGTTTTATGCATGATTTTTTGAAAATACCAAATAAAAGCTGCTGGGTGTTTTTCTGGATGCGCAAGAAGCTCTTCTAGTTTTTGTATTACTTCCTCTTCTTTTTTGTCTGAAAGAAGTTCTTTTAATAGGTAATCTCGCAGAGGATTTTGATCAACTTTTAGTAGAAGATTTAAAAATAACTGCGTCCAATTAGGAAGGGTTTTTCGAGCTGTTACAAAGGTGCGTTTTTTAAAGGAGACGACTTCGATGTTTTGGATGACTTCTTCAAGATTTGTGAGGAGAGAGATTAATTCGCTGGCAGTTTTAAATTCTTCATCTGGATTGATGTCTTCTAAGAAAAAATGAATTTGCAGTTCTTCAGCATCTGTAATTTCTTCAAAAGAGAGCGCTTTTGTGAGTTTTTCCAAAAGAAATTCTTTAAACTCTTTGTTTTTTAGTATTTTTGGAAAATCACGCAAAAACGAATATACCATTTGTATTAATGTTGCAGCATTTGGTTTTTTTTCAAAAAGTTTTTGGAATCTTTCTTCATGGGTCAGTGCTGATTTGCGAAGCTTAAATGGCTCTTTTAAGTTTGGAGGATTCTCGATGAGGGTGTCTTTTTTTATTTTACTACGGGTTGTTTGCCACCATTTAGTCCAGTCTTTTTCTGGAATAACGAGCTCCTCGAGCTCATCTTTAATTTCGCCTGCGGTTTTTGGTCCTAGATCCCTTAATAGTATATGAATTACTTCCATGGGACTTGTTTTTGCTCTAAGCTCAAGTGCGTCGGGATTTCCAAAACGAAGTGCTAGGAAGTGATCATTGGAAATTGGCACAAGATTGTTAAAAGCGTTTTTAAACGAGAGGTCTTTTCTGCCTGGCACGTAATCAAATTCAATGCTTAGTTGCTCGCGCAGATGGGAGACTTCCATAATCTCACCGACGCCCCACCCGCCTGTATGGAATACAAAGTTTCCAGGGCGCATGTGATTTAAGAGCTCAAAATCATTAATAGCTCCTTGAAATTGTTTTTTTTCGCGCAGGCCTACAAGGCGAAGCTTTTCTTGAAAGTGGTCGGCCGAACCGTATTTTTCCAGGAGGTATGCAATAGCCCTCTCCGCGAGCTCTTCTGAATTTACAGTTTGTAAATCATAAATTAGCCCAAAAATGACATCTGCAATAGGAGAATTTTTAATCATTTCCCAAAGAACAAAGGCATTTTCTACATGCCTTCCAAAAGGACTTGCAAGAGGAGTATTTTTAATAAAAAGCAGTACCTGCTTTAACTCTTCTCCGTCCACCTCATCACCCATGCAGTACTCTTCCCAAAGGTTAAGAAATGCTGGAAAATCTTGGTTAGAGATGTGCTTTTGAAACTGATTTAAATAATTCATTCCTTCCTCTTCTTATAAAACTCTATCTGTACGTGTCAAAGGAGTGTATTCTATCTTGGAATTAATCGCAATTTGAGACCTTGCTTCCTTGATTAAAACAATGTCTACTACTAAACTCCCCTTAAATTACCGTTTAGAGAGGGCGCACGATGCATATAAAGATTAAAAAGGGTTTAGATATTCCCCTCAAAGGGAAACCGGAAAAGTCTTTAGAGGAAATCTCCCTTTCAAAATACGTCGCTTTAGATCTAAGTCCCTTTGGAGAAAAAAGCCTTAATCTTCTTGTAAAGGTGGGAGATTCTGTTGTTTCAGGCCAGCCTCTTGCTGAAGATAAAGCGTGCATCCAAAGAAGATTTGTCTCTCCAGCATCTGGAATTATAAAAGAAATTGTTA
>DAOWHK010000139.1 GCA_030641465.1 Parachlamydiales bacterium
TAGAGCTTCTTTATTAGAGGAGAGGTTTGGAGCAAAACCTCCTTCATCCCCAACGGATGTGACATGGCCTTTTTCTTTTAAGATTTTTTTAAGCGCATGAAAGACTTCTGCGCCGCAGCGCAGTTTTTCCTTAAAGGTTTTTTGCCCGACTGGGCAGATCATAAATTCTTGAAAATCAAGGGAATTGTCTGCATGCATTCCTCCATTAATGATATTCATCATGGGGCTTGGCAGGAGGTCTCCTTTTCCAAGTGAGCGGTATAGGGGGATGTTTTTAGAAAGAGCTGACGCTTTTGCGGCGGCAAGAGAGACTCCTAGAATGGCATTAGCGCCTAAGTTTTTTTTGTTTGGAGTGCCATCGGCCTCAATCATCATTTTATCAATCACTTCTTGGTCGTGGACAGATTGATTGTTAAGAAGTTTTGCGAGGGTTGTATTTACATTTTCAACAGCTTTTAAGACTCCTTTGCCGCCGTATCGTTTTGGATCTTCATCTCGCAATTCTACGGCTTCATATTCTCCCGTAGAGGCGCCAGATGGGACAGATGCTGATGCTACATGTCCATCTGTTGTTTGCAGGGTGACTTTGATGGTTGGATTTCCGCGGGAGTCAAGAATTTCTAATCCATGAATATGTTTTATTTTTGACATAACACTCACTTTTTTTATTCCCACTCTTTGAGAATGGGGTTTTCATAAAGGGTTTGGTAGGAAGCGTAGCGAAGCTCTGAGAGCTCCCCGCTTTCCACGGCTTTTTGCACTCCGCACTCTGGCTCATGTAAATGTGTGCAGTTAGGGAATTTACAATCCCTTCTAAAAGGGTCAAATTCTGGGAAAAAGTCTTTGATTTCTTCTTGCTGCAAATCCCAAAGTCCAAAACTTTTAATTCCGGGTGTATCAATGCAAAATCCTCCACAATCTAGGGGGATAAGGTGTGCCACGGATGTAGTATGTGCACCTTTTTGTGTTTTTGCGACGACATCTCGGGTTCGAAGGCTTGTTCCGATGACTGCATTAAGAATGGAGGATTTCCCAACACCTGATTGGCCTGAAAATACAGAGGTTTTATCTTTCATGTGAATATTTAGCTCTGCGAAACCTTGTCCATTTTCAGCACTCATTTGAATTACAGAGATTCCAAGAGGTTCATATGCTTTTGTAAATATTTCAAGAAGGATTTTTTCCTTTGCAACAAATTCTTTTTCTACTTCTATCGGAGGGTTTTCCAAAAGATCGAGTTTATTGACTACAATGATTGGTTTCATGCGCCCTTTTAATGCGGCGATAATGTACCGATCAACAAGAGCTGGTTTTAGTTTTGGAGAAACGACGGAGACGACGATAAATACTTGATCGATATTTACGGCAATGAGCTGCTCTTTTCGCCTTGAAATATTATCAGCTCTTGAAAGGTAAGAGGTGCGCTCTTCAATATATACGATTTGTCCAAGACCTTGCTCTTTTTGATCCACTAAAACGAAATCCCCAACTGCAACCAAATTTTTATATTTAGTTTTTTCTTTTTTTAGCGAGCCTTTAAGCGTTGATAGAACAGGAGTTTCCTCGATACTTACATAATATCCATCTGGAACAATGGCGATAACGCGCCCTCGTTTTAGATGTGGGCCCTTTGGAGCTGCCACTTTTTTTTGCTGCTTTTGATCGGTTTTTTTATGTTTTGATCGATCTTTTGCGCGTGCAAGTTTTCTTTCGAGACGGCTCTCTTTCCGATCGGATCCAAAATATTCTTCTTCAAAGTGTAAATGTTTATCATCTTGTCCCATGAGTGATCCTATACATGAGTATTCCACCAGCTATCGCTACATTAAGAGACTCCATTTTATTTGTCATGGGAATAGTGATGGCTTTTGCCCTTTGTTTAATTTCGTTTGAGGGTCCATGAGACTCACTTCCTAAGACAAGAATGAAGGGTGTTTCAAAGGTCATATCATCGATTGATTGTCCAGAAATATCACCTAGATAAAGAGTGTGCTTAAATTGATCAATAGGCTCGTAGCTTAAGGGAAGTTTAAAAGTTGCGCCTTTTGCAGCGCTGATCGCTTTTTCATTGAATGGGTCCACGGTATTATTTAGAAGAAGTGCTCCCTCAAAACCAAAGGCTAGGGCTGTGCGAAGAAGAGTTCCTAAATTGCCAGGGTCTTTGATTCCATCAAATGCAATAAGTTTGTTAGATCCTTTAAGTTCCTTTAGTTTTGGAATAGGAATTTCTGCAAGGAGCCCTTCAGTATTTTGCATGCCGGTGATTTTTGTGAAAATTGCATCGTTAACTATATATGTTTCTTCTGAACTAAGAGTGCAGGGGAAATTTTTTTTGATGATCAGTTTGTGGATTTTTGAGATGCTTGAAAGCTCATTAACAAGTTTATTTCCAACAACTAATGCTGAAGCTTGAGCTGCCCTATAGCTTTTATTTTGCCGAAGTTTTACAAGGTGTTTAACGATCGGGTGTTGCAGACTCGTGATTTCTTTTGTATACATGCAATATTAACGGTAAATAGTAGGTAGCATAAATCATGGCAGATTTTTCTTTCCGAGGCAAGCCTTCTCAAAAGAGAAAGAATAAGCCTTTTTATGGACTTTCTCAGTCGCTTGCAGTTCGCGTTCTACTTGCATCTCTTCTTTTTTTAGTCGTACCACTTTTGTTTTTCTCTATTGTACTGTATGTCCATGATTATCATGATAAAATTCGAGATAATGATAAAATTTTACAAATGCTTTCTCACGAAAAATCTTTGTATCTGCAGAAATCATTAGAGTATCAAATGATGCTTCTTACCATTATTGATGAAACGACAGAAACTTCGCAGAAAGAATTTTCCCTAAAGAGGTTTAACCAATTTCTTCATCAGCATGTTTTAAAAAAGGAGGTGGAAGCTCTTTTTTATCTTATTTCTGATCATAATGGCAATGCTGCTTGTGCTGCATCCTCTGATCTTGCAATGGTTGGTGAGGATTTTTCTTTTCTTCTCGATGATCGAGATTTTATCAAACCCGGGTTTGCAATATATATTGATGAGAGAAGCCCTTATACGGTCTATTTGATGAAGGAGGTCAAAAGATGGGGTGAGGTTACAGGTTTGATTGTTTTAGAGTTGCCAAAAAATATTCTTCTAGATCAGTTGCACTCTTCTGCATCCTTTGCATCGACTGTTTCCCTTATGAATAAAAGAGATAAAGTAATATTAAGTACAAGTCCTACAATGGAGGAGCAAATTCTTCGGAAGGAGCACGATAAACCGACAGTTGCCCTGACTCCGCTAAAAAATTTTCAAGGAGAATATCGGTTTGAATTTGAAGGCACAAGTAGAATTGGAATTAAATCGCAAATTGAAAATACGAATTTCTCTCTTTTTATTGACATTCCAGAATATTTAAGCTTTATGGAATTTGAGGGGTATCTCACAAGGATTACAAGTCTATTTATCATCATTCTCCTTGTTGGAGGCGGTGGCACGATTTGGATCACTTTTCGGATTGCTAAACCCTTAAAGCGGCTTGGAAAAGTGATGCAAGATGTGGGGGATGGGGATTTTAACAGTCGGTATAAGAAAGATTGGATGGGATTTGAGATTAATGCGCTTGGGAAGGTGTTTAATGAAATGTTGGAATCATTAATTGTTCAAATAGACGCTGTTAGACATGAGCGCGTTGAGAAAGAAACCTACGCGCGGGAGCTTATGCTCGGGCAAGAAATGCAAAAATCGCTTCTTCCAAAAACACTTCCCGAATTTCCTGGGGTTGCAATGGCATCAGGCTTTATTCCAGCAAAAGAGGTTGGGGGAGATTTTTATGACCTTTTTGTGAAAAAAAATCACGGAAACCAAACTTTGATGCTATCAATGGCTGATACTGCAGGTAAGGGAATATTTGCCTGTTTCTATTCTCTTTGTGTGCGTAGTATGCTTAGAAGTTATGCAAAAACCTCTGATGATTTAGGAGAAATTGTACGTTTAACCAATGCTCTTTTTTGTCTCGACACGGGAGATACAGGAATCTTTGTCACGGCCTGGGTCGGTTTTCTAGATCAAGATTCAAAAGAGCTAACCTATACATCTTGTGGACATCACCCGGCGATTTTAAAAAAACAAGACGGGGAAACCATTAAATTGACAACTAAGGGAATGGCGCTTGGGGTGGAACCGTTTGAGCATATTGAGCTAAAGACTATTACGTTAGAACACGGGGATTTGCTCGTTCTTTACACGGATGGAATCATTGATGCGCATAACCTTAAACGAGAGCTTTTTGGAGAAACAAAGCTTTTAGAGCTCGTTGATGCAAATGCAGACTTAAGTGCAAAGAAGCTTGTGGATGAGCTATTACAAGAAGTTGCCATGTTTGCAGATGGAGCGCCGCAGTTTGATGACTTGACACTTTTGGTACTTAAAATCACTCTTGATTAGCCCAATATGGGGAGGACTGCAGCTTGTTTAATAACGTTTTTTTACACTCAACGGCTTCGTTGATCGAAATTCTTTCCGCCTCTTGTAAGAGCTGCCCCATTTGAATTCCTGGAGTAATTCCTGCCTCCATAAGATCTTTTGCTTTGAGAAGAGGGTCTTTTTGTTGAATCCGCACGATCATTGGTTGAAGAGATTTTTGTTTCTCCTCATGTTTTTGTAAAAAAGCTAAATCATCTCCTGGAGAATGATCTAAGCTAATCAGATGAAGGCAGAGGGGAAAATTGAGATCTGCATATAGATAGGCGAGCGTCTAATCTTCCACCTTTTCTTCTGCAAAGAGGGAGAGGTCTGCGACTTTTTTTAGTTTGTCATAATAAGCTACAAATTCACGATCTTTATTGGGGAGTTTTAATGTTTCTATTAAGGTCATTTTTTCCTGAATTGTGATATCTGGAAAGAGTTCAAGCAGCTTTGCAATGACAGGGGCATTTTTTGGAAAGCGATCAAGTCGCCTTAGCCTTGCTTTAACCTCTTCTGTCTCAATATTTTTTAAGCTTGGAAAAATAGTTGCTAGTAGCTCAAATTCATGGAGCATTGTCAGCGCTTTTGCAAAGTTTGAAAAACTGTTCATTTTAACAAATTCTTGAAAGACCCTCTCGATTGCAACAGCTGGGAAAAGGTCTTTTGCGTGTGCGTAAATTGCCTCGGCTGTGTGTTTTTCAATCGTGAAATCAAACCGCACTGCATAACGGATGGCGCGGATCATGCGAAGGCGATCTTCAAGAAATCTCTCATGAGGATCCCCTATTGCTCTAATAATCTTTTTTTGAATATCAACTTGGCCCTTAACAAAA
>DAOWHK010000047.1 GCA_030641465.1 Parachlamydiales bacterium
ATGACCCAAGGATTAATGAAGTCTTTTCTTTTTCAAGAAAGGGTGGTTTTGCAAGTAGCGTCGCAAAATTGCGAAAGGGAAAGTTTGATTTGGGAGTGATTTTGCCAAACTCTTTTTCTTCTGCCTGGCACTTTATGTTTGGAAAGGTTGCAAATCGCATAGGATTTAAGGGGAGCTGCCGCAATTTTTTACTCAATTATTCGGTAGATTTTCCAAAGCTGCGCACGTCGCAGCATTTAATAAAAACGTATAAAAATGTTTTAGGGCCGTGTGGTATTTCTGCTTCTAATACTGTGCCAAAGCTTTTTGTAAAAGAGTCTGAAGTAAAGTCTGCTTGGAGTTTTCTTAATAAATTTGCTATCACACCAGGTGATCAGATTGTTGGGGTCAATCCGGGGGCTTCCTACGGGTCTGCAAAGTGCTGGCCCTTAGAGTGTTATCGAGAGCTTGTTAGTAAACTGATTGCAAAAGATCCAAAGGTTCGCATTTTACTATTTGGAACGGAGGCTCAAAAAAATCTCTGCAGCGATATTGCAGGCGAGATGCCATCATCTGTGATTGATTTATCAGGAAAAACGTCTCTTCGGGAGCTTATGGCGCTAATTAGTCTTTGCGGCGGTTTTGTGACAAATGATAGTGGCCCGATGCATATTGCATCCGCTCTAAAAGTGCCTCTTGTTTCCCTATTTGGCTCGACCGATCCTGTTGTCACAGGGCCGATTGATGAAGCCCAAGTGATTTTCAAAAATGTGGAGTGTGCCCCTTGTTTTAGACGCACATGCCCCATTGATTTTCGTTGCATGAAAAACATTCAGGTCGATGAGGTAATGGATGCTCTATTGCTAGAGAGGATGAAAAAATGATAAGAGCTTTATTGCAAAAATTCGAGAGAAATCCTTTGGAGCGTTTATTAAGGCGCGAAAAGGCGGCTGGAAAATCCCGTTTTCTCCTTTTTTGGAATCGGGGTCTTGGGGATATTCCTCTTGGTCTTTATGCTCTGGTTTTGCGGATACGCGAGGTCATTCCAGGTGCAAAGATCACTTTTTTAACAAGAAAAGATTTGGAAGAAGGGTTTTCGATGTTAAAAGATGTAGATGTGATTGTCGCAAAAGAATTTGTGCGCGGTCAGGAAATCACTTATGAAATCGATAGAGAGCGGTATGATGTTGTGATAAAAAAACCGGATCCCACAAGGTGGCTAAAATGGCAGCTTGGGAACCTCATTCCAAAACTGCAGTGGAACGATGCTTGGGACGCTCTTGCAAAAAGGTTCGATCTTCAAAAAGAAAAATCTTATATTGGCGTGCATTTTCAGACAGAAACAAGCGATTATTATGGCTACGAAAAAAACTGGCCGGAAGAGCGCTTTGTTGAACTTTTTGAGAAAATTGGAAAAGAGAGAAAGGATAAAATTATCCTTTTTGGTCTGAAAAAAACTCCAATAAAAAAGTTTGATCATGTGATTGATCTTCGGGGAGAAACTTCTCTTCTAGAGATGCTCTCTTTGATTAAAAATTATTGTAAATCCTTGATAGCACCAGACTCTGGAATCCTTTCCACTTTGTATTATTTGGATAGGGCCTTTCCTCTCCGCTGCATCTCTTTTTGGTCTGATCCCAAGCAGGGGATTTTACGGCAAAATGTAGACTCCCCAAATCCCCTTCTTAAACATATTTCACTTATTGGAGAAAATCATGATTTATCGTCTATTACTACTCAGTATGTTTATGACATGCTCTATTTGGAGCGCTAATATGTCAATTGATTCGCTACTTGATGCACTTGAAAAACCAAAATTTGTGACTCCTATCGATCCAATACCCTCAGATAAAATTTACCAAGCAGATTTTAGCATCATGCAGCCGCACCCGGAGATGGGATGCATTATCTTAGCAGGTGGCCAAGGAACAAGACTTGGATTTTCGGGGCCAAAAGGATGTTTTACATTAAATACACCGGTTAAGAAATCGCTTTTTGAAATTTTATGTGAAAAAGTGGCTCTTGCAACAGATCTTTGCGGTAAAAAGCTGCCAGTGGCTGTAATGACATCCCCAATAAATCATGAACAAACGGTGGCCTTTTTTGAGGAGAATGCATTTTTTGGACTTGATCATGAGCAAGTCGCCTTTTTTACCCAAGAATGTTTACCTCTTTTAGATGGACAAGGTAATTTACTTTTAGATGCAAACGAGGAGG